>JBQGCR010000495.1:0-6330 GCA_052038585.1 Kineosporiaceae bacterium | reverse complement strand
CCTCCGCGACGTTGCGCGTCTTGTTCACGTCGACCGGGATGCCGGGGCCCATCGTCGTCGCGATCGTCGCCTTCTGCAGGTAGCGACCCTTCGCGGCGGACGGCTTGAGCCGGAGCACCTCGTCGAGCGCGGCGGCGTAGTTCTGCACGAGCGCCTGCTCGGAGAACGACGTCTTGCCGATGATGAAGTGCAGGTTGGCGTGCTTGTCGACGCGGAACTCGATCTTGCCGCCCTTGATCTCCTCGACCGCCTTGGCGACGTCCATCGTCACCGTGCCGGTCTTCGGGTTCGGCATGAGGCCGCGGGGGCCGAGCACCTTGCCGAGACGGCCGACCTTGCCCTTGCGGTGGGGCGTCGCGACGACGGCGTCGAAGTCGAGCCAGCCGCCCTGGATCTTCTCGATGAGGTCGTCGGAGCCGACGTGGTCGGCGCCGGCGGCCCGGGCCTGCTCGGCACGCTCACCGTTGGCGAAGACCAGGACCCGAGCGGTCTTGCCGGTGCCGTGCGGCAGGTTGACGGTGCCGCGGACCATCTGGTCCGCCTTGCGGGGGTCGACGCCGAGCCGGAAGGCGACCTCGACGGTCGCGTCGTACTTCGTCGTCGACGTCTCCTTGGCCAGCTTGACGGCGGCCAGGGGGGCGTACTGGGTGTCCGCGTCGATCTTCTCGGCCGCGGCGCGGTAGGCCTTGCTGCGCTTCACTGCTGTCTCCTCGGTGCGAGTTCGGGAGTCGTGGTCGGTCGGACCAGCGCGTGGTCCTGCCACTGGGGTGGTGCGGGGGCTCAGCCCTCGACGGTGATGCCCATCGAGCGCGCGGTGCCCGCGATGATCTTCATGGCCTGCTCGACGTCGTTGGCGTTGAGGTCCTCGAGCTTGGTCTGCGCGATCTCGCGGACCTGGTCCGAGGTCAGCTTGCCGACCTTCGTCGTGTGCGGGACGCCGGATCCCTTGTCGACGCCGGCGGCCTTCTTGATGAGCTCCGCGGCCGGGGGCGTCTTCGTGACGAACGTGAAGGAGCGGTCCTCGAAGACCGTGATCTCCACGGGGATGACGTTGCCGCGCTGCGCCTCGGTCTGGGCGTTGTACGCCTTGCAGAACTCCATGATGTTCACGCCGTGCTGACCCAGCGCGGGGCCGATCGGCGGCGCCGGCGTCGCCTGGCCGGCCTTGATCTGCAGCTTGATGATCGCTGAGACCTTCTTCTTGGGGGGCATGTCGGGTCCTTACTGCCTCGTGGTCGTACTTCCATGATGCGGCACCGGCGAGGGTGCCAGCGACGACGCCTGGGCGGGCGCCGCCTGCGCGAGGGACGTCGGTGGAGGCCTCAGAGCTTCGCGACGTCGCTGAACGAGAGCTCGACGGGCGTCTCGCGGCCGAAGATCGACACGAGCACCTTGAGCTTCTGCTGGTCGGCGTTGATGTCGGAGATCGTCGCCGGCAGGGTCTCGAAGGGACCCTCCATGACCGTGACCGTCTCCCCGACCTCGAAGTCGACGACCTTGACCTCGGCCTTGGCGGGCTTGGCGCCCTCCGCCGGGGCCAGCGCCGGGGCGAGCATGTCGAACGCCTCGTCGACGCGCAGCGGGACCGGCTGGTGGGTGTGGCCGACGAAGCCGGTGACGCCCGGGGTGTGCCGGACGGCGCCCCACGACTCGTCGGTGAGGTCCATGCGGACCAGGACGTACCCGGGGATGCGGACCCGACGGACCTGCTTGCGCTGGCCGTTCTTGATCTCGGTGACCTCCTCCATGGGGACCTCGACCTGGAAGATGTAGTCCTCCATGTTGAGGCTGGAGATGCGGTTCTCGAGGTTGGCCTTCACCCGGTTCTCGTACCCGGCGTAGGAGTGGATGACGTACCAGTCGCCGGGGGCGCGCCGCAGGGCCGCCTTGAAGTCCGCCACCGGGTCGCCGCTGCCCTCGTCCTCGACGTCGGGGGCGGCCGCGGCCTCGTCGTCGCCCTCGGCGATCGCGAGGTCGGCCTCCTGGACCGTCCGGTCGGACTCCTCGACGTCGTCGCTCTCGGCGACGGTGGCGGCCTCGGTCACGACGTCGTCGGTCGCGGCGCCGTCGTCGTCCGTGAAGGTGGCGAGGTCGTCGTCGACCTGCGGGCTCTGCTCGGACACGCTGTCGTCCTGCTTCCTCATCGTCTACAGGGCCTGGACGGCCCTCGGGCACGGCTGGTGGGTCACGACCCGCCGCCGAACCCCCACAGCACCAGTCGGCCGAAGCCGTAGTCGAGGACCGACACGTAGGCCATGACGACGATCACGAAGACGAGCACGACGCTGGTGTACGTGACCAGTTCGGAGCGGGTCGGCCGGACGACCTTCTTGAGCTCGGCGACCACCTGGCGCATGAAGAGGCGCACCTTCGCGATGCGGCGACGGAGGAAGCCGCCCTCGGGGCGCGGCCTGCCACCCTCCTGGCGACCCTCGGTCGCGGACGTCGTCGCCACGCTCATCCCCTGCTACGTCGCTGGTGCATTCGCCTGCGTTCGGTGACGCCGGACCTGTCGGAGGTTCCGGGTCGAGTGCCCTCCGTCCGGGGACGGGAGGCACCGCAGGGCAGGAGGGACTCGAACCCCCAACCGCCGGTTTTGGAGACCGGAGCGCTGCCAGTTGCGCCACTGCCCTACGGATGGCCGCTGGCTCGACCCGCGCCTGAGCACGGAGCGACGACCACCCGTCGTGAAGTGTACGCAGACGGACCGCCGTGGGTCGAACCGCGCCCCGCGGGGCGGGGACCGCCCGCACCGCGGACGTGGAAGGATGAGCACCCGTGAGCCGCATCTCAGCCCGCGTCGCGGGAATCGCCGAGTCCGCCACCCTCGCCGTCGACTCCAAGGCCAAGGCGCTCAAGGCCGCCGGCCGGCCCGTCATCGGGTTCGGCGCCGGCGAGCCGGACTTCCCGACGCCGGACTACGTCGTCGCCGCCGCCGTCGAGGCCTGCTCGAACCCCGCCAACCACCGGTACACGCCGGCCGCGGGGCTGCCCGAGCTGCGCAGGGCCGTCGCCGAGAAGACGCTGCGGGACTCCGGCTTCGCGTGCGCCCCCGAGCAGGTGCTCGTCACCAACGGCGGCAAGCAGGCGGTCTACCAGGCGTTCGCGACGCTGCTCGACCCGGGCGACGAGGTGCTGCTCCCCGCGCCCTACTGGACCACCTACCCCGAGGCGATCCGGCTCGCGGGCGGCGTGCCGGTCGAGGTGTTCGCCGGCGAGGACCAGGACTACCTCGTCACCGTCGAGCAGCTCGAGGCGGCCCGGACCGAGCGCACCAAGGTGCTCCTGTTCTGCTCGCCGTCCAACCCGACCGGGTCGGTCTACTCCCCCGAGCAGACCGAGGCGATCGGGCGCTGGGCGCTCGAGGCGGGCATCTGGGTGGTCACCGACGAGATCTACGAGCACCTGACGTACGACGGCGTCCCCTTCACCTCGGTCGTCACCGCCGTCCCCGACCTGGCCGAGCGGGCCCTCGTCCTCAACGGCGTCGCCAAGACCTACGCGATGACCGGATGGCGGGTCGGCTGGATGATCGGCCCCGCCGACGCGGTCAAGGCGGCGACCAACCTCCAGTCGCACCTGTCGAGCAACGTCGCCAACGTCTCCCAGCGCGCCGCGCTCGCCGCGGTGTCCGGGGACCTGTCCGCCGTCGACGCGATGAAGGTGGCCTTCGACCGCCGCCGCCGCACGATCGTCGAGATGCTCGACGGCATCGACGGCGTCGCCTGCCCGACCCCGAAGGGCGCGTTCTACGTCTACCCCTCGGTCAAGGGGGTCCTCGGCCGGACGATCCGGGGCCGGACGCCGACGACGTCCGCCGAGCTCGCGACGCTCATCCTCGAGGAGGCCGAGGTCGCGGTCGTGCCGGGCGAGGCGTTCGGGCCCTCGGGCTACCTGCGCCTGTCCTACGCCCTGGGCGACGCCGACCTGGCCGAGGGCGTGGGCCGGATCGCGGCCATGCTCGGCGAGTGCTGACCTCGCCGGGGGCCGGTCCTAGCACCATCGTCCAGTACCCCGACCGGCCCGCCGGGTGGTGCCATGGACGGGTGCCGGCCCCCGCCGGACGCCCGACCGACCCCAGGAGCACCCGATGCCCGGCCCCACCTACCGCGCGCTGACCTTCACCGGGCTCGCGGTGGTCGCGCTCACGGCGACCGCGGGGGGCCTGACCATGGCCCTCGGCAGCGACGTCGCGCACCCCGCGCCCCTGGTCAGCCAGATCATCACCCCGACCGTTCCGGTGGACGACGAGGCGGCCGCGCCGGCGAGCCCGTCGGCCACGGCGAGCCAGCAGCCGGACCGCCGCCCCACGGCCTCCCCGACGGCGTCGCCCACGGCGACGTCCCGGCCGACGACGACGCCGACGCGCGAGCGGCGCTCGGACGACTCCGGCTCGTCCGGGCGACGCGAGCCCGACGACGACGCCACGCGCACCGCCCGGCCGCGCGCGAGCGCGACCCGGGACGACGCCGGCGGCGCCACCCCCCGGGACGAGCGCACCGAGGCCGGCGACGACCGGCGCGACGACTCCGGCGGGTCGGACGACTCCGGCGGCGGCTCCGGCCGGGGTGGCTCGGGCAAGGGCGGGTCGGACGACTGACCGGCGTCCACCGACCGGTGGACGCCCCGGCCCCTCGCCCGGTCGTCGCGGCGCGGCGTCGCCCGCGACGACGATCGGGGCATGACATCGGCAGCTGACCTCGCGGTCCGCGTCCGCGGGCTGCGCAAGAGCTACGGCGGGACGCCGGCCGTCGACGGCGTCGACCTCGACGTCGAGCGCGGCGAGTGCGTCGCGCTCCTCGGCCCGAACGGGGCCGGCAAGACGACGACGGTGGAGATCCTCGAGGGCTACCGCCGGCGCGACGGCGGGGACGTCGCCGTGCTCGGCGAGGACCCCGGGACCGCCGGCCTCGACTGGCGCGCCCGGATCGGCATCGTCCTGCAGACCTCCGCGGAGAACGCCGAGCTCACCGTGCGGGAGACGGTCGGGCACTTCGCGCTCTACCACGCCGACCCCCGCGACCCCGACGAGGTGGTCGAGGCCGTCGGCCTGACGGGCAAGCGCGACGCGCGCGTGCGGTCCCTGTCCGGCGGGCAGCGACGCCGGCTCGACGTCGCCCTCGGCATCGTCGGCCGCCCCGACCTGCTCTTCCTCGACGAGCCGACGACCGGCTTCGACCCGCAGGCCCGGCGCGCCTTCTGGGACCTCGTGGGCGGCCTGCGCGACGGCGGCACGACGATCCTGCTCACGACGCACTACCTCGACGAGGCCGAGCACCTCGCCGACCGCGTCGCCGTCATCACCGCGGGGAGGATCGTCGCGGTCGACAGCCCGCAGCGCCTCGGCGGCCGCGAGGAGCACACCGCCCGAGTCCGCTGGACCGAGCCCGACGGCCTCCACGAGGAGGTCACCGACACCCCGACCGCGACGGTCGGCCGGCTCGCCGCGCGCTTCGCCGGCGAGGTCCCGGGGCTCCAGGTCGTCCGGCCGAGCCTCGAGGACGTGTACCTGTCGATGATCGGCATCCCCGAGGAGGCCTCGCGATGACGACGACGACCCCGACGACGCGGACGCCGGCCGCCCGGGCCCGGCGCCGCTCGACGCTCTCCCTCGGCGTCGCCCGGACCCGCCTGGAGGTGCTCCAGTTCTTCCGCGAGCGCGACAGCGTCGTCTTCACCTTCGCCTTCCCGGTGATCCTGCTCGTCATCTTCGGCTCGGTCTTCGACGAGCAGCTCGCGCCCGGGGTGTCGTTCACGCAGTACTTCGTCGCCGGGATGATCGCCTCGGGCGTCGTCCTGTCGAGCTTCCAGTCCCTCGCCATCGGCATCGCGCTCGAGGGCGACGACGGCACGCTCAAGCGGCTGCGCGGCTGCCCCGTCCCGCCGGTGGCCTACTTCCTCGGCAAGATCGGCCTCGTCCTCGTGACGAGCGTCGTCCAGGCCGCCGTCCTGCTCGCCGTCGGGACGCTCGCCTTCGGGCTGGACCTGCCGACGACGGCGGACCTGTGGCTGCGCTTCGCGTGGATCTTCGTCCTCGGGGTCACCGCGGGCACGGTGCTCGGCATCGCGTACTCGTCCGTGCCGCGGTCGGGCCGCAGCGCCGGCGCCGTCGTCAGCCCCGTCGTCATCGTCCTGCAGTTCGTCTCGGGCGTCTTCTTCGTCTACAGCGACCTGCCGGCGTGGATGCGCGACGTCGCGGCGGTCTTCCCGCTCAAGTGGCTCGCCCAGGGCATGCGCTCGGTGTTCCTGCCCGAGTCCTTCGCCGGCCAGGAGGTCGCCGGCTCGTGGCAGCTCGGGACGACGGCGCTCGTCCTCGCCGCCTGGGCCGTC
>JBQGCR010000494.1:0-4264 GCA_052038585.1 Kineosporiaceae bacterium | reverse complement strand
GGCAGCGTGGGGACGAGGCCGCGCAGCGTCTGCGGCACGTCCGGCGCGACGAGGACGGCGAGGCCGACGACGGTGACGAACATGACGCCGATGAGCACCGCCATGAGCTTCTCGACGACGGCGTAGCCGCCGAGGGCGACGACGAGCAGGCCGAGCACCCCGGACGCCACGGCGTACGGCCAGAGGCTGCCGCCGAGGAGCGCGGCGAGCGGCAGGGCCGAGGCGCTCATCGCCGTCGCGCCGTAGACGAAGCCCCAGACGACGACGTAGACGCCGAAGTACCAGCTCGTCCAGGCCCCGAGCGAGCGCCACCCGGAGAAGATCGTCCGGCCCGTCGCGAGGTGCCACCGGCCCGTCGCCTCGGCGAGCGCGATCTTGACGACGCACCCGACGACGGCGGCCCACAGCAGGGCGTACCCGAAGCGGCTGCCGGCGATGAGGGTGGCGACGAGGTCGCCCGCACCGACGCCGGTCGCGGCGACGACGAGGCCCGGCCCGACCACCCGCCACCGGGTCCTCGGTGCCTCGTCCGTCGGGTCGAGCCGGGTGTCCGCCATCGCGCGCCTCCTCAGGTCGTCTGCTGCTCGAGGTCGGCGAGCAGGAGCAGCAGGTCCCGGACGTCGACCGGCTTGGTGAGGTGGCCGTCCGCGCCGCCGGCGAGCAGCCGCTTGGCCTGCCCGGGCGTGGCGTCGGCGGTGAGGAACCAGACCGGCACGTCCCGGGTGCGCGGGTGCGCCTTGAGCGCCGAGAGGACGAGCTCGCCGCTCATGTCCGGCAGGTGCAGGTCGAGGAGCACGAGGGTGGGGATCTGCGCCCGGGCGAGCTCGATGCCGAGCTCGCCGTGCAGCGCGTGGACGAGCCGCCAGCCGGGACGCCGGGCGACGACCTTCTCGACCAGGCGCAGGTTCGACAGGTTGTCCTCGACGTAGAGCACCGTCCGGGTGGGCACCGCCGCGGGCACGGCCGGCTCCCCCGGCACGTCGTCCGCCGGGTCGGCGGCAGGCAGGTCGACGACGAAGGTCGCCCCGGGAGAGGTCGACTCGACCAGGCGCAGCTGCCCGCCCATCGCCTCGGTGAGCCGGTGCGACAGCGCGAGCCCGACGCCGCTGCCCGGCACCCCGCTCTGCTCGGCGCCGAGCCGGTCGAACGCCGCGAAGACCCGCGGCTGCAGGTGCGGCGCGATCCCGGGGCCGGTGTCGGCGACGGCGATCTCGACCCGGTCCCCGACCCGCTGCCACGTGAGGTCGACGCGGCCCCCGTGCCGGTTGTACTTCACGGCGTTGGACAGCAGGTTGACGAGCACCTGCTTGAGCCGCTGGGCGTCGGCGAGCACGGCCGGGGCGCCCGGGCCCTGCGGCCGGGTCACGGTGATGTCGCGCTCGCCGGCCTGCAGGCGGACGAGGTCGAAGGACTCGGCGACGGCGTGGGCCACGCCGACCGGCTCGAGGGACAGCGCCAGGTGCCCGGCCTCGACCCGGCTGATGTCGAGCACCTCGTTGATGAGCCCGAGGAGGTGGTCACCGGCCTTGCGGATGTGGTGGACCGCCTCGAGCTGGTCCGGCGCCAGCTCGTCGAGCTCGAGCAGCTGGGCGAAGCCGATGATCGCGTTGAGCGGGGTGCGCAGCTCGTGGCTCATCCGGGAGAGAAACTCGCTCTTGGCCTGGTTCGCGGCGTCCGCCGTCCGGCGGGCCTGCTCGGCGGCGTCGCGGGCGCCGCGCAGCTCGGCGACGAGCGCCGTCCGCTCGCTGACGTCGCGCACGGCCGCGAGCGCGATACGACGCTCCCCGGTCCCGACCGTGCTCAGGGCGATGTCGACCGGCACCTCGGTGCCGTCGCGGCGGACGCCGGACAGGTGCAGGCCGGCCCCCATGGGCCGGCTGCGCCCGGCCGCGAGGTAGGCGCGCCGGTAGCCCGGGTGGGCACCGCGGACCCGCTCGGGCACGAGCGCGTCGACCCGCAGGCCGACGAGACCACCTGCGCCGTAGCCGAAGAGCTCCTCGGCACGGGCGTTCGCGGCGAGCACGGCGCCGTCCGCGCCGACGACCACGAGACCGTCGGGCGAGGCGTCGAGCAGGCCGGCCAGCAGGTCGGCCGGCGCGAGGCTCACCGTCTCGGCGGGCGCGGCGTCGGGGCCGGGAGCGGGCACGGACCGGGGCTCCATCGACACAGGCTAGCGCCGGAGTTGTACGTTTTGCTCCGGGGGCGTGGCACGGGTCCGGTCCCCGTCACCGCCGACCCAGCGACGGAGCCGAGATGCTCGAGGACTACGCAGGCTGCCGGGTGCTCGTCGTCGACGACGAGCCGAGCAACCTCGAGCTCATGCGCCGGGTGCTGCTGCGCCGCGGGCTGACCGACGTCGTCCTGCACGACGACCCCCGCAAGGCCCTCGCCGACCTCGACGCCGTGGACCCCGACCTCGTGATCCTCGACCTGCACATGCCCTTCGTCGGCGGGCACGAGATGCTCCAGCGGCTGCGGACGTGGGCCCGCGGCGCGTACCTGCCCGTCGTCGTCCTCACCGCCGACACCACCGTGGAGGCGCTCCAGACGGCGCTCGAGCACGGCGCGACGGACTTCCTCACCAAGCCGTTCAACGCCACCGAGATCACCCTGCGGGTGCGCAACCTGCTCCAGACCCGCGAGCTGTACCGCACGCTCTCCGCCCACCTGCGGGTCGCCGAGACCCGCCTCGCCGGGGCGCAGGCGGGGGTCGACGTCCTCACCGAGCTCGGCGCCGGTGAGGGCGAGCGGGTGCGCCGGCGGGTCGCCGACGTCATCGCCGACGGCGGGCCGCAGATGGTCTTCCAGCCCGTCGTCGACCTCCACGACTCCACCGTCGTCGGGCACGAGGCGCTGTCCCGCTTCGGCCCCGGGACGGGCGACCCGGCGTCGTGGTTCCGGGCCGCCGACGGCGTCGGCCTCGGGCCGGACCTCGAGGTGTCGGCCGTCAAGCGTGCCGTCGACCTGCGGGCGACCGCCCGGGTCACCGGGTTCCTCGCCGTCAACGTCTCCCCCGGCACCCTCGTCGCAGGGCACCTGGACGCGCTGGCGACCGACGGCGTCGACGTCGTCCTCGAGCTCACCGAGCACGAGCCGGTGCTCGACTACGTGGCCGTCGACGACGCGTTCACCCCGTTGCGGGAGAAGGGGGCGCGCCTGGCGATCGACGACACCGGCGCGGGCTACGCCGGGCTCAGGCACCTCGCGCACCTGCACCCGGACATCATCAAGCTCGACCTGTCCCTCGTCGCCGGCGTCACGCAGGACCCGGTGCGCCGGGCGCTGACGGCGGCCCTCGTGCGCTTCGCGGAGGACGTCGGCGCGCAGGTCATCGCCGAGGGCGTCGAGACCCGCCCGCAGGCCGACGTGCTCGCGGACCTCGGCGTCCGGTGGGTGCAGGGCTGGCTCTTCGGCCGCCCCGCGCCGGGCTTCTGACGCGGCGCGGCCGGGCGGGGGACGTTCAGGACGGCGGCGGCTGGGTACGGCCGCTCTCGTGACGCTCGACCGCTACGCACTCGGCGAGGTCCTCGGCCGGGGCGCGGCGGGCGAGGTCCGCGCCGGCGTCGACGTCGAGACCGGGCGCCCGATCGCCGTCAAGGTCTGGCACGACGCCGACGGCGGGACGTGGACGCGCGAACGGCTCGACCGGGAGGCCCGCGCCGCCCGCGACCTCGCCGGACCGCACGTCGTCACCGTCCTCGGCCACGACGCCCGGCACGACCCGCCCTTCCTCGTCATGGAGCGCCTCCCCGGCCCGACGTGGTCGGACGTCCTGGCCGCCGGCGCCGAGGACGAGGCCGTCCTCGCGGTGCTCTGCGACGTCACGCACGCCCTGGCGGCCGCCCACGCGGCGGGCCTGGTGCACCGGGACGTCAAGCCCGGCAACGTCCTGCTCACCGCCGACGGCACCGCCAAGCTCGGCGACTTCGGCATCGCCACCCCCGAGGACGCGGCGCGGCTCACCGCGACCGGGCAGGTGCTCGGCTCCGCGCCGTACGCGGCGCCGGAGCACCTGCGCGGGGACCCGCCGTCGGCGGCCGGGGACGTGTGGTCGGTCGGCGTGCTGGCCTACGAGGGACTGGCCGGTCGCCGGCCGTTCGACGAGGACACCCCGCTGCTCACGGCGCTCGCGGTGCTGCGCGGCCCCCAGGTGCCGCTCGCCGACCTGCGGCCGGACCTGCCCGCCGCGCTGCTCGCGGTCGTCGCCGCGTGCCTGGACCTCGAGCCCTCCGGGCGTCCCTCGGCGGCCGAGGTGCGCACGGCC
>JBQGCR010000493.1:0-4012 GCA_052038585.1 Kineosporiaceae bacterium | reverse complement strand
GACGTCGCCGTCGGTGAGCCCGGCGTCGAACGTCAGCGTCATCCGCCGGAACCCGCCGCGGAACGGCTGGTCGAAGCTCGCCCGCACCGAGTCCCGCGGCAGGCCCGAGGCACCGCCGACGGTGAAGGGGAACCCGTCGTCGGTCCACGGGTAGGTGCCGGTCGGCCGCGGGTCGAAGACCATCCCGTCGGAGGCCGGCGGGTCCACCAGGCCGGGCGCCGTCGGGCTGCCCGAGCCCCCGAAGAACCTCAGCGTGCGCAGCGCGGGCCGGCCCTCGTACCGCAGGGTGAAGAACCGCGGGTCGAGCATCGCCCCGGGGAACTCGCTGGACTCGCTGCCCTGCTGGCCGCGGGCGGTCACGGTGAGGCCGCCGGCGGTGCCGGAGGCGACGCCCGGGTCGAGGTCGTGCTCGAAGGTGCCGGCCTGCATCCGGGCCCGGACCTGCTGCGGCGTCAGGGACCTCCCGCCGCCCGCCCGGTCGAGGAGCAGCGCGGCGACGGCCGCGGCGTGCGGTGCGGCGGCGCTCGTGCCGAAGAAGTTCGGCCGCCCGTCGCCGTCGAGCACGGTGTCGGCGACGAAGAACGTCGTGTTGCCGCCGTCCGTCGCGGCGAGCTGCGGCACCCGCCGGTTCACCTCCGAGGCCGGGTAGCGCCGGCCCCGGCTGTCCCAGGAGACGGGCAGCACGCCACCGGGTGAGGTGAACGACTCCGGCAGGAACGGCCGGAACGGGTCGTAGGCCGCGACGGCCGTGGCGCCGCGGGCGGCGGGGTGGCCGAAGACGGCGGGGGCGAGGTCCTGGACGTACTCCGAGACGAAGATCGAGCCGTTGATCGTGTACCGCAGCCGGCTCGCCCCCGCCGGGCCGGTCCCGCTGCGAGCGACGGCGATCTGGATCTCCGGCAGGCCCGCGAGGCTCGTCACCTCGAAGGGCCGGCCGGTGTACCGGTTGGCGTCGGCGATCGCCCCGAGGTACGTGCCGTCCGGGGCGAAGAGCAGGAGGTTGAGGTCCGTCGTGACGTTCGACGGGGCGAGCACGGGACGGACGGAGACGGTGAAGTCGCCTCGCGCGCCGTCGAACCCGCTGACGACGACGGTCCAGGTCCCGGCCACGAGCGTCGTCGTGAGGAACTCCGGCGAGGAGCCGGTGTCGATCTCGCCGACGGTCGAGCCGTCGGGCGCGAGGACCGTGAGGACGAGGTCCGTCGTGCCGCTCGGGACCGCGTCGGTGCGGAACTCGACGAGCCGGCCGACCTGCGCCGCGGTCGGCGTGAAGGTCAGCGACGGCGTCGGGTCGGCCGAGGTGACCTCCCCGCGGCCGGTGAAGAACGGGGCGCCGTAGGTCGCGCCGTCGGGGTCGACCGGGTCGTCCCACTGGAGGTCGACGATCCCGCCGTCCGGCCCGAGCGTGAGGGTCTGCGCGACGTCGACCCCCGCGGTGCGGTCGAAGTCCTGCAGGCCGCCGCTGAACAGCGCCGGGTCGGCGCCGGTGAGGTCGAGCCCGGCAGCCCGGGCCGCGGGCCGCGCACGGACGAGGTCGAGCGGAGCGGCCCAGGCGTTGTGGTCGCCGTCGTTGCCGGCGGAGGAGAAGTACGAGACGCCCTGTGCCGCGACGTCGTCGACCGCCTCGGCGATCGGGCCGTCGGAGAAGAACGGCTCGTCGAAGTAGGAGACGTCGTCGACGACGACGTCCGCGCGGCAGCGGCCTCCCCGGTCGGCGAGCCGGCGGATGTTGTCCGCGAAGCCGAGCGAGCCGGTGAAGGCGGTCGCGAAGCACAGCCGCGCGTCCGGGGCGACGTCGTGGGCGATCTGGAGCATCGCGCGGCCCTCGTCGAAGCCACCGGGACCGTAGTCCTCGAGGACGACGACCGGGGCGGGGTTGCGCGGGTTGCCCGGGCCGGGCAGGTCGCCGGAGGCGATGTCCTGCCGGGCGTGGACCCGCAGCGGCTCCCCGGCGACGGTCGTCGTCGCGGTGTCGTAGGAGTCCGAGAGCGCGCCGATCGTCACGCCACGGCCCGTGACGCCGGCCGCGTGGACCCGGTCGACCCGCTGGAAGGGCACGCCCTGGCTCTGGACGGACCCCGCGCGGGTCACCGGCCGCAGCGCCTGGGCGAGCGTGCCGGTGCCGTCGAGCCGGGAGACGGCGACCGCGGACGCCGGCGGGAGGAAGCCCTCGAGCATGCCCGAGGCGGACGCCGTCTCGGTGAATCCGAGGTCGGCGACCTGCTGCCGCCAGCGGGCCAGGTCGGTCCCGGCGCGCGGGGTGACCTGAACCAGCACGCGACCCTGCGCGTCACGGATCGCGAGCCGGCCGGCGTCCGTGCGCAGGCCCGGTGCGGCGCTCCGCGCGGCCGGTCCCTGCCGGGTCTGGGCGACGAGCCGGCCGAGCCCGTTGCCGAGCGTCGGGTCGACGTCCTTGGTGGTCCCGACCGGTGCGGGGGCGACGGCGGGCCGGGCGGCGGGCCGGGGCTGGTCGACGGCGACGGCCGTCGTGGCGCACAGGGTGCTGCCGACGACGGAGCCGGTGACGAGGAGGGCGACGAGGCGACGACGGGCCATGGGTCCTCGATCCTGGACGGCGGGCCCCCGAGGCCCACCACGCGCCGCGACACTAGCGGGCGCGGGGCCGCCGCGCAGTCCGGTCGTCCCGTCCCGTGGGCCGGTACCGAGGGCCCGCCCCCGCGCGCGTCCGGCGCGGCACGATGCAGGCGTGCACGACGTCGCGGAGTTCCTGCGCCGGCACCCGCCGTTCGACGGGCTGGCCGACGCCGAGGTCGAGGCCGTCGCCGCCGCCGTGGAGGTCGAGTACGTCGCCGGCGGTCGCCTCCTCGCCGCGGCCGGCTCGGCGCCGCCGGGCGTGGGCTGGGTGGTGCGGTCCGGCGAGGTCGAGCTGCTCGACGGCGACCGCGTCGTCGACGCCCTCGGCCCCGGCGACGTCGTCGGGATCACCGCGCTGCTCACCGGCGACGCCGTGAGTCTCACGGTCCGCGCCGCGGACGACACGCTGCTCTACCGGCTGCCGGCCCGGGTCCTCGTGCCGGTGCTGTCCCGCCCCGCCGGGCTGCGGTTCGTCGTGCGCACCGTGGCCGCCCGCCCCGCGGGCCGGGCCGGCGCGGAGGCGACCCTCGGCCGGCTGGCCCGCCCGGTGGCGGTGTGCCGGCCGGACGACACGGTGGCCGACGCCGTCGCCCGGATGGAGGAGGTCGGCACGAGCGGCGTCGTCGTCGACGACGACGGGCGGCTCGGCGTCGTCACCGACCAGGACCTGCGCCGGCGCGTCCTGCACGCCGGCCGCGACGCCGGGACGGCGCTGCGCGACGTGCTCACCCCGGACGCGACGACGCTGCCCGTCACCGCGACGGCGGGCGAGGCGGCCCTCCTGCTGCTCGACCTCGGCGTCCGGCACCTGCCCGTCGTCGACGCCGCCGGCCGGGTGGCCGGCATCGTCGAGGAGGCCGACCTCCTCGCGGCCCGCGGCGGCGAGGAGTTCCGGCTGCGGCGCGCGCTGCGGCGCGCGGACGACGACGACGGCCTGCGCGCCGTGGCGTCCGGCGTCGACGCCTGGACGGTCGGCTCCGCCGGCGCGGGGCTGCCGGTGCGGCAGGTGCTCGCGACCCGGTCGGTGCTCGTCGAGGCCGTGCTCCGGCGGCTCGTCGAGCTGCGGCCGGGCGCCGCCGAGCCGGGGACGACGTGGCTGCTCCTCGGCAGCCTCGCCCGACGGGAGCACCTTCCCGGCTCGGACGTCGACACCGGGCTCGTCCTCGCGGGCGCGGACTCGCCGGTCCGCGCGGCGGCGGCGGGCGTCGTCGCCGGGCTGCGCGCGTGCGGGCTCGCCGCCGACGCCAACGGCCTGGACGCCGGCGACCGCCGGCTCGCCGGGACCGCCGCCGCCTGGCGGGACGCCGTCGCCGCGTGGGACGCCGCCCCGCTCGACGGGGACGCCCTGGTCTACCTGTCGGCCCTCGCGGTCGCCCGGCCGCTGCCCGGGCCCGCCGGCGCCGCGGCCGGCCGCGAC
>JBQGCR010000492.1:0-1649 GCA_052038585.1 Kineosporiaceae bacterium | reverse complement strand
CCGACGAGGTTGGTGCCGGGGGCGCAGAGGTCGGGCTTGCGCCGGCCGTCGCGCGTCGGCCCGGCGGCGGACAGCGGGGCCATCCGGTCGGGCTGCCCGCTCGTGGCGTCGACGCGGTCGCGGGCGTCGGCGAAGCGCCGGCCCTCGGTCTGCAGCCGGTCCCACGTGCCGATGAACCCGTTGGGCGCAGACCCCTCGGTGGCCCCCACGGCGAGGACGTTCTTGGCGCAGGCGGGCGACTCGACGGACCCGGGGTCCGCGACCCGGTCGCCGCCCCGGTCGGACCCGCCGTTGCCCGCCGCGACGAGGAGCACGGTGTCGGGGTGCTCGTGGAGGAAGAGGTCGGCCTCGTAGGCGTCGTTGTCGTAGGCGCCGGCGGCCGGCGTCCCCCAGGCGGCGACCTGGATGCGCGCGCCCCGCTTGCGCCCGTCCTCGAACAGCTCTCGGAGGTCGGTCGGGCGCCCGGCGAGGGCATGCCGTGACGGGCCGACCTCGGGGTGCCCCGGGGCGACGGCGACGAACTGCTCGATCGCCTCGACGACGACCTCGACCCCGGGGGCGACGCCACGGTTGCGGCCGCCGCTCTGCGCGCCGTCGCCGGCCACGACGCCCGTGACGAAGGTGCCGTGCCCGCTCGCCACGTCGGCGGGGCCGTCGTCCGCGCCGGGGTTGGTCACGTACGGCGTCCACGACGGGCCGAGGGGCCAGGACCGCAGGTGGCGCAGCCGGCCCCGCAGGTCGGCGACCGCCGTGCGGGGGTCGCCGGTGTCGAACCCGGTGTCGCACACCGCCACCACCTCGCCGTCCCCGTCGAGGTCGTCACGCCATCCACCGGCCGCTCCCCAGCCGAGGTCGGGGGCGAGGCCGGCGGTGGCGGTGCGCGGCAGGCGGGGCCGCTCGACGAGCTTGACGCCGACGAGGGCCCGCACCGGTGCGGGGTCGTCCGGCCACTCGATGCGCACCTTGCTGCGTCCCTGGTCGAGCACCGTCGCCCCCAGCTCGCGCAGCCGCGCCACGACGAGGGGGCGCACGGCGTGCGAGAAGCACACGACGTCGAGCCACGTCCGCCCCGGTCCGTCCTCCGGCGGCATGAGCGGCCTGCGGCAGAGCGCCTCGTCGTACGGGACGAAGCCGCTGACGAACGGGAGGCGGCCGACGGCCTCGGCGACCTGGTCGCGCCGGACGGTGAGGCAGGCGCCCCGCGGCGGGCACCAGAAGGCGAGCTCGGCGCCGGCCCGTCGCAGCGCCGGGACCCAGTGCCCGAGCACCGGTCCGCTGAACCGGGCGACGACGCGCGGGCCGCTCCCGCGCCGCCGGGCGCCGTCGGGCACCTCGACGGGGACGCCGTTGACGTGGACCGCTGGGGGTCGGTGAGGGGTGGCCACGACGGGAGGAGCACCGGACCGGGCTCCGTGATACGAGTTTGGATGTATGCAGAACCCTGTATATCCTTGCACCATGTCCAAGGTCCTCACGTCCCTCCCCGTCGGCGAGCGCGTCGGCATCGCCTTCTCCGGGGGTCTCGACACCTCCGTCGCGGTCGCCTGGATGCGCGAGAAGGGCGCGGTGCCCTGCACCTACACCGCCGACCTCGGCCAGTACGACGAGCCCGAGATCGACACCGTCCCCGACCGCGCCGGCCAGTACGG
>JBQGCR010000491.1:0-7558 GCA_052038585.1 Kineosporiaceae bacterium | reverse complement strand
CCGACGACTACACGCGCCGGCGCCCCGACCGGTTGTCCCGACCCCGGGACGCCCGCGCCAGTCGCACCTCAGCGGCCGCGGTCGCGGACCCGGCCGATGACGATGCGCAGCACGAGGAGCACGACGAGGGCGAGCAGGATCCACTTCATGGCCCCAGTCTGCCCCTCGCGCGGCGGGCGGCCCGGCGACCCGGGCCGGCCCGTCAGCCCGACAGCCGAGCTGGTCGCCGTCCGCCCGCTGCTGCGGGAGCTGGCCGAGCGCGAGGGCCCGCACCTCGCTCTCGATGTAGCGCCGGTGGCCGCCGAGGGTCCGCACGGCCCGCAGCTTGCCGGCGTTCGCCCAGCGCGTCACGGTCTTCGGGTCGACCCGGAAGATTGCCGCGACCTCGGCAGGGGTGAGGAGCCGCTCGTTGGGCTCGACGGGCTTGAGATCCATGACCACTCCCGGGGGGACGGACGGTGACGGAGCCGATCACGACGAAGATACATGCCGACATGCCCTACAGATCATCCGAAGGTCCGGCGTCGAGCGGGTCGAGCCGCTCGGGCAGACCGGCGGCACGGAAGACGGACGTGTCGAAGAAGGCCGCGACGTGCCGCACCCGCGGCGGCGCACCGTCCGCCTCCCCCGGGTCGAGGTCGAGCACCTGGAGCTGGAACGCCCGGTGCACCCCGTCGGGGCCGCGCAGGTACGTCGCGCACGCCGGCTGCCCGTTGACGCCGACGACGAGCATGCGCAGGTCGCCGGCGGCGGACGCCGGGCAGTTCGCGTCGATGAGCCGGCCGATCTCGGCGGCCCCCCGGTACCAGCCGGCGAACGGCGGCATCTCCCACGTGGCGTCCTCGCGGAGCAGGGCGACGACGGCCGGGGTGTCGTACTCCTCGAACGCGCGCACGTACGCCTCGACCAGCGCCTCCTCGCGCGCCGTGAGCTCCCGCGGCGCCGTCGGCTCGCCGGCCCCGGTCCGGGCGAGGGTCGCGCGGGCCCGCTGGAGCGCGCTGTTGGCGGAGGCGACCGTCGTCCCGAGCGTCTGCGCGGTCTCCTCGGCGGAGAACGCGAGGACGTCGCGCAGGACGACGACGGCGCGCTGGCGCGGCGTGAGGTGCTGCAGCGCCGCGACGAAGGCGAGCCGGACCCCCTCGCGGGCGAGGGCCGCCGTCGCCGGGTCGCTCGAGGCGGTGCTCACGGCGGCGTCCGGCAGCGGCTGCAGCCAGGGCACCTCCGGGCGGGAGTCGAGCTCGCCCTCCGGGTCGGACGCCGGAGCGCCGAGCCCGGTGGGCATCGGACGGCGCCCGCGCTGCTCGAGCGCGGTGAGGCAGGTGTTCGTCGCGATCCGGTACAGCCACGACCTCACCGTCGAGCGGCCCTCGAAGCCGGGGAAGGCGCGCCACGCGCGCAGGTAGGTCTCCTGCACCTGGTCCTCCGCGTCGGCGAACGAGCCGAGCATCCGGTAGCAGTGCGCCGTGAGCTCGCCGCGCAGGGGGTCGGTGAGCGCCGCGAACCGCGCCTCGTCGACGACGGGTGAGACGGGGCGGGCGGGCGCCTCGGCGGTCGACTGCTGCGTCATGGAGGAACCGTAGCGACGCCGCCGGGCGGTCCGACAGCCCCGACATCCGCCGATGTTCCGGGACGACCCGGGCAGGGCGGTCAGGACGTGATGTCGACGCCCTGCCGGCGCAGCCGCTCGACCGCCCGCGCGTGGAGGTCGTCGACGGCCCGCGCCCGCGCGGGGTCCAGACCGGTGCGCCAGCGCTGGAGGTGGGCGTGCTCGGGCCGCATGCTCTCCGCGTGCCACGCGAGCACCTGCGGGGCGTGGCTGAGGCCGAGGAAGTCGAGCAGCCGCAGGAGGGTCGCCTCCCGGTCGCGCTCGACGAGGTCCTCGAGCCGGACGGTGAGGACGTGCCCGGGCACCTGCGAGACCGAGCGGTGGATCGCCAGGGTCCGCCGCTCCCACCAGACGAGCGCGTCCTCGAGGGAGTCCGGGCCCCAGTACCGCGACGCGACGGACGCCGCGGTGTCCCGGCCGTCGCGCTGCATGTGGACCAGGCGCAGGTCGGGGAAGATGCGCACGAGCTCGTGCGCGCGCAGGGCGTTGTCCGGTGTCGTCTCGATCCACCGGCTCCCCCCGCGGCGCCGTGCGGCGGGGTCGAGCAGGTCGTGCACCAGCCGCCGCGCCGCCGCCGGGGCGTCCTGCCGCAGGCGGCCGGCGAAGCCGTCGAGGGCGGCGTCCACCGCCTCGGGGGGCATGGCCTGGAAGAGGCCGCGGTCCTTGCCGTCGCCGGCCGTGCGGCGGTACCAGCGCCCGCGCAGCCGCTGCTCGAAGCGGCGGACGCTGCCGGTGCCGGCCCGGGCGAGCAGCCCGGCCGGGCCGCGACGGCGCCGGGCCTCGACGAGGTCGCACAGGCCGAAGCGGTCGGTGAGGAAGCGGACCTCCCACGGCAGGCTGCGGGACAGGTCCGGGTGGCGGTCGAGGAGCTTGGCGATGACCGTCGTGCCGCTGCGGCCCGTGCCCCCGGTGAGGACAGGGGTCGCGAGCGGCCCGCCGGCGCTCACGGCCGGGCCGCCGCGAGCAGGGCGGCCTCGAGGCCCGGGACGCCCTCGTAGTGGTGGCCCTCGAGCCCGACGGCGCGGGCGCCCTCGACGTTGTCGGCCCGGTTGTCGACGAAGAGCACGACGCCGGGCGCCGTCCCGAGCACCGCGAGCGCGTGCTCGAAGACCGCGGGGTCGGGCTTGACGAGGCCGAGCTCGCCGCTGACGAGCACGTCCGTGAAGTACTCCCCGAGCGGGGAGTGCCGCAAGGCGCTGCCGTAGTCCGCCCCGGCGTTGGACAGCAGCGCGAGGCGGGTGCGGCCCGCCCGGAGCCGGTCGAGGACGGCGACGACGGCGGGGTCGAGCCGCAGCCAGGCGCGCAGGTCCGCCGACCAGAGGGCGGCGACGACGGGGGCGCGCAGGCGCACGCCGCAGCGGTCGCCGACCGCCCGCCAGTAGGCGCCGGTGGTCAGCCGCCCGGCGTCCAGGTCGAGGCGCAGGTCCCAGTAGGCCGCCCAGAGCCGCTGCGGGTCCGCCCCCGCGAGGGCCTCGATCTCGGCGAACCGCTCGGGGTCCGGGCCGAGGGAGACCACCTCGCCGTAGTCGAAGAGGACGACGCGACCCGGCAGCCGGATGGGGGCGTCGACGGTCCCCGGGGCGGGGTCGTGGGGCACGGCGGGACCTCCGGTGGTGCGTGGCGCGGCGACGGGTCGGCGTGCGGGGCGCGGCGGGACCGCACGGCCGATGGCGGGCCCGGGCGACCCGCGCGACGATTCTTGCCGATGCCCTCGCCGCCGTCCGACTCCCCCGCCCTCGTGGCGGCCGTGGTCCTCGCGCACCTGCTCGCCACCGGTGCCTACGCCGGGTTCCAGGCGACCGTGCGTCTCGTCGTCTACCCGCAGATGGCCCTCGTCGACGCCGCCGCCTTCCCGCGGTACGAGGCCGCCCACCAGCGCCGGGTGAGCCTCGTCGTCGGCCCGCTCTTCGCCGCGGTCGCGGTGACCACCGCCGGGCTGCTCGCGGTCCGGCCGGGACCGCTGAGCCTGGGGTGCGCCGCCTGCTTCGCCGTCGTCCTCGCCGTCACGGCGTTCGGGGCGGTCCCCCAGCACCGGCGGCTCTCGGCCGGCTTCGACCCCGCGGCCCACCGGCGCCTGGTCCTCTGGGACGGGGTGCGCCTCGCGGCGGCCCTGGGGCACGCCGGGTGCGCCCTCGCGCTGGCCCTGGTGACGCTCGGAGCGCCCGGGTGAGCCCGCGCCGGACCGGGCAGCGGGACGGGTCCGGGTGACCTAGGCTGCGCGGGTGACGGACTGGTTCGCGCGGGCGACGGCCGGGGCGGACCCGATGGCGCGGCTCGTGCGCGAGGTGGACTGGGCGGCGACGTCGCTCGGTGACCCGGCGACGTGGCCGTCCGCGCTGCGCTCGGCCGTGGAGACGTGCCTGAGCACCCGCTTCCCCGCGCTCGTCGTCTGGGGACCCGAGCTCGTCATGGTCTACAACGACGGCTACCGCGAGCTCCTGGGCAGCGCCAAGCACCCGGCGCAGGGCCGTCCGGTGCTCGAGGTGTGGTCGGAGATCGCCGACCAGATCGGGCCCTGGTTCGCCTCGGTCATGGCGACGGGCGAGCCGATGTACTGGGTCGACACGCCGCTGGTGGTCAACCGTTCCGGCCAGACCGAGGAGGCGTTCTTCACGTGGTGCTACTCGGTGCTGCGTGACGACGAGGCCCGTCCGGCGGGCGTGCTCGACCTCGTCCAGGAGGTGACCGGCCAGATCGTCGACCGCCGGCGCCTCGCGCTGCTGTCGCGGCTGTCGGCGCGGCTCGCGGCGACGGCGACCGACGTCACGGGCGTGGGCCGGGTCGCGGCCGAGGTGCTGCGCAGCGACCAGGAGGAGGTCCTCGCCGCGGAGGTGAGCATCCGGGCCGGGGACGACCTGCTCCTGCTGTCGACGACGCAGCCGCGCCGCGCCGGTCTCGTCGACGCCGAGGTGCTCGCCGACGTCGTCGCCACGGGCACGACCCGGGTCGTCGACGGCGGCGTCGTCGTCGCCCCGCTCGTCGGCAGCGGCGAGTCCCGCCCGGACGGCGCCGTCGTCCTGCGGCCGAACCCGCTGCGGCTGCTCGACGCCGCGCACACCGAGTTCCTCCGGCTGCTCGCCGGCACGCTCGGCGCGGCCACGGCGACGGCGCTGCGGCACGCCCGTGAGCTCGGCGAGCTCCGCCTGGTCAGCCAGACGCTCCAGCTGTCGATGCTCCCCGGTCTCACCGACGTGCCGCAGGCCGTGGGGCGCTACCTGCCGGCCGTCGGCAGCCTCGCCGTGGGCGGCGACTGGTACGACGCCGTCCCGCTCGGCGGTGGCCGGGTCGGGCTCGTCGTCGGCGACTGCGTCGGGCACGGGCTGGCGGCGGCGGCCGTCATGGGCCAGCTGCGCAGCGCGACCCGCGCCCTGCTCCTCGAGGACGCCGGGCCCGCCGCGGTGCTGCGCTCGCTCGACCGGTTCGCCGCCGGGCTCCCCGGCGCGGAGTGCGCGACGGTCTTCTGCGCCGTCGTCGACCCGGTGGCGGGGACGGTGACGTACTCGGTCGCCGGGCACCCGCCGATGCTGGCCGCCGGGCCGGACGGCGCGCGCTGGCTCGACGGCGCGCGGTCCCTGCCGCTGGCGGTCGTCGACGACGTCGCCCGCCCGGCGGCCACCGAGCGCCTCGCCCCCGGCGAGGGCGTCGTGCTCTTCACCGACGGCCTCGTCGAGCGGGTCGGCGAGGACCTGCAGACGGGGCTCGACCGGCTCCACGCCGTCGTCGACGACCTGCTCCGGGACGCGGACGACGCCGACTCCCCCGCCGACCACCTCCTCGACCGGCTCCTGCCGGACGGCGGGCGCGACGACGTCGCGCTCCTGCTCTACCGGCCCGCCGCGCCGGGCCGGGCGGTCGCCGCCGTCGGGGGCGCGGCCTGAGCCGCGCGGGTCAGCGACCGGTGAAGCGCGGCGGCCGCTTGCCGAGGAAGGCCTCGCGGCCCTCCCGGGCGTCGTCGGAGCCGGCGCACGCGGCGGTCGCGGCGCGGGCGGCGCCGAGGACGCCCGGGTCCTCGGTCGAGCGCAGGGCGAGCTTGGCGGCCCGCACCGACAGCGGGGCGTTGCCGGCGATCGTCGCGGTGAGCCCGGCCGTCGCCGCCTCGAGCGCACCGGTGGGCAGCACCCGGGTCACGAGCCCGCAGCCGAGCGCCTCGGCGGCGTCGATCGTCCGGCCGGTGAAGAGGAGCTCGGCCGCCCGGGTCGGGCCGACGACGCGGGCGAGGCGCCGCACCTCCTCGACGGGGTAGCCGACGCCGAGGCGGGCGGCCGGGACCGCGAAGCGGGCGGCGTCGTCGCACAGCCGCAGGTCGGCGCAGAGCGCGACGGCGAGGCCGGCGCCGACGCAGTGGCCGTGGACCATCGCGACGAGCGGGGTGGCGAGCGAGGACAGGGCGCCGAGCGCGGCGAGGAGCGCGGCGTCGGTCGCCGCGGCGGCGCGGGCGTCGGCACGGCTCGTGCCGAACTCGGAGATGTCGGCGCCCGAGGCGAACGCCGTGGTCCCCTCCCCCCGCACGACGACCACGTGGACGCCCGGGTCGGCGTCGAGCCGCTGCGCCCGCTCCGCCAGCGCGGCGGTCATGGCCGCGCTGATCGCGTTGCGGCGCAGCGGGTTCGACAGCGTGAGCACGCCCACGCCGTCGCGGACGTCGACGAGGACGGTGCCGGTCACGGTGGCGATGCTACCGAGGCCGGCACCGTCGTCCGTGCGCCGCCGTCACCGGCCCCGCACGAGGGAGCGGCGCAGGTCGGCGTTGAGCCGGCTGATGACGTCGAGGCCGATCCCCTTGGGGCAGGCCGCGGCGCAGGCCCCGACGTTCGTGCAGCCGCCGAAGCCCTCGTCGTCGTGCTGGTTGAGCATGCTCACGACGCGGGCGTCCCGCTCGGGCTGGCCCTGCGGCAGCTCGCCGAGGTGGGTCACCTTCGCGCCGAGGAAGAGCATCGCCGCCGCGTTGGGGCACGCCGCGACGCACGCGCCGCAGCCGATGCAGACCGCGGCGTCGAACGCCCGGTCCGCCTGCGCCTTGGGCACGAGCTGGCTGTGCGCCTCCGGCGCGGAGCCGGTGCCCACCGAGACGTAGCCGCCGGCGGCGATGATCCGGTCGAGCGCGCCCCGGTCGACGACGAGGTCGCGCAGCACCGGGAACGCCTCGGCCCGCAGCGGCTCGACGGTGATGGAGTCGCAGCCGACGAACGTGCGCATGTGGAGCTGGCACGTCGTCGTCACCTCCGGCCCGTGCGGCTCGCCGTTGACGACGAGCCCGCACATCCCGCAGATCCCCTCGCGGCAGTCGCTGTCGAAGGCGACGGGCTCCTCCCCGCGGCCGACCAGCTGCTCGTTGAGGACGTCGAGCATCTCGAGGAAGGACATGTCCGGGGAGATCTCGCCCGGGTCGTAGGTGACGAGGGCGCCGGGGGCGTCGGGACCGGCCTGGCGCCAGACCTTGAGGGTGAGTCTCACGTGTAGCTCCGCTGCTTCATCTCGACGAACTCGTAGACCAGGGACTCCTTGTGCAGCACCGGCGGGCTGTCGTCCCCGGTGTGCTCCCACGCCCCGACGTAGGCGAACTCGTCGTCGTGGCGCAGCGCCTCGCCGTCCGCGGTCTGGGACTCGGCGCGGAAGTGGCCGCCGCACGACTCGCGGCGGTGCAGGGCGTCGACGCACATGAGCTCGCCGAGGTCGATGAGGTCGGCGACGCGGCCGGCCCTCTCGAGGGACTGGTTGACCTGCTCGCCGCCGCCGAGCACCCGCACGTCGCTCCAGAACTCCTTGCGCAGCGCGCGGATCCGGTCGATCGCCTCGAGCAGGCCGGCCTCCGTGCGCTCCATCCCGCAGTACTCCCACATGACGTGGCCGAGCTCGCGGTGGAAGGAGTCGACGCTGCGCGAGCCCTGGGCGGACAGGAAGTGCTCGATCCGCCGCCGCACGGACCGCTCGGCCTCGACCACCTCCGGCGCC
>JBQGCR010000490.1:0-5462 GCA_052038585.1 Kineosporiaceae bacterium | reverse complement strand
TTCGGTTTCGCCGGGCGCGACATCCACGCACCGCGCCTGCGGGAGGCGGGTCTCGACGTCGTGGCCGTCTCGACGCGGGATGCCGCGCGGGCGGCGGCTGCCCGCTCCGACCTGCCCGGCGTCGAGGTGGTGGCCGACCTCGACGCGCTGCTCGCCGTGCCGGACCTCGACCTCGTCGTGCTCGCGACCCCGAGCGGTGGCCACGCGGAGCAGGTGCGGGCCGTCGTCGACGCGGGTGTCGCCTGCGTCGTCGACAAGCCGCTCGCCGTCGACGCCCCCTCGGCCGCGGACACCGTGCGGTACGCCGCGCGGGCCGGCGTGCCGCTCACCGTCTTCCAGAACCGACGCTACGACCCGGAGCACGTGACGCTGGCGCGGGTCGTCGCCGACGGCCTCGTCGGGGAGCCGTTCCGCTACGAGATGCGGTGGGAGCGTTGGCGTCCCGTGCCGAAGGACCGCTGGCGCGAGAACGCCCCGCCGGAGGAGGGAGGCGGGCTGTTGCTCGACCTGCACACGCACCTCGTCGACGCCGCCGTCCGGCTGTTCGGCCCGGTGCGCTCGGTCGTCGCGACGGCCGACGCCCGGACCACCCGCGCCGAGGACGACGCCTTCCTGCTCTGCCGGCACGCCGGGGGAGTGGTCTCGCACCTCTCGGCCACCTCGCTCGCCGGCGCGCCGGGGCCGCGGGTCCGGTTGCTGGGCACCGCTGCCGCGTTCGTCCTGGCCGACTTCGAGGCGGAGACGCACCCGTGGTCGGCGCAGTCCGACGCCGACGCGGACCACGCCGGGTGGCTCTACCGCGGCGACGAGCGCGAGCCCGTCGCCCGGGAGTCGAGCAGCCAGGCCGACCTCTACCGCGCCGTCGCCGCCGCGCTGTCGGCCGACGACCCGCAGGCCGCGATGCCGGTCGACCCCTGGGACGCCGTCCACGTCCTCGCGGTCGTCGACGCGGCCCGCACCTCCGCGCGCGAGGAGCGTGTCGTCACCGTCGTCGACCCGTCGCGCTGATCCTGATCCGGTTCAGGGAGAGGGCAGCCGGCGCGGCTCGAGGCGCTCCTCGCGGACGCGGTCGCCGTCCCGGGTGACGACGTAGGCGCCCTTGCCGTCGCGTTCGGAGACCGCCTCCACGAGCTCCGTGCCGCGGTAGACGAGCCCGACGCCGTCGTCGGTGCAGTGCGTCTCGGGCAGCGTGCCGTCGGCGACGAGCGAGTGCACGAGCGGCCGCCGCCGCTCCTCGGAGTCGTAGTGCACGCCGTTCCCGTACGGCAGCAGCCCGAGGCCGTTGGTGACGGCGCGCAGCTCCGGGCCGAAGGAGTCGGTCGTGCCGCCGAGGTACCAGCAGATGGAGCCCGCGGACACGCCGGCGAGCACGACCCCGGCCTCCCAGGCCGCACGCATCGCGGGGCGCAGGTCGTGCACGTCCCAGACGGCCAGGAGGTTCGCGACGGAGCCCCCGTTGACCCAGACGACGTCCTGCTCGAGCAGGTGGGCCGCGGGGTCCTCGTGGTTCGGCATGGGGAACAGCGACAGGACGCTCATGTCGAACCCGGCCACCCGCCCGGCCTCGAGCGCGCGGAACGAGAACGCCTCCGGGTCCCCCGAGGCGGTGCCGACGAAGGCGACCCGGGGCCGTCGGCCGTGGGCGCCGGAGAGGTCGACGGCGTGGTGGACGAGGGCGTCGAGCTCGAACCACGTGCGGTGGCCGGGGCGGTAGCCGCCGGAGGTGGCGAGGATCGTGGGCTGGTCGGTCGTCACCCGCGCCAGCCTACGAGGGCCTGTGGAAAACCTCGCGGCGGTACGCGCGCATCCGGGCAGGGTGGCGGTCATGGAGACGACGCAGGCGCCGGTGGTGCCCGGCTTCGGGGTCGGGCGGCTGCTCGGCAGCGGAGGGACGGCCCACGTCTGGGAGGCGGTGCGCCTGGGCGACGGGCGCCGCGTGGCGCTCAAGGTGTCGCACGCCGACCCCGAGGCCGCCGAGGCCGCGGTGCGCGAGGCCGCGGTGTCGAGCCGGGCGGCCGCCGAGCACGTCGTGCGGGTCGAGGCGTGCCTGCCCCTGCCCGACGACCGCGTGGCGCTGGTCATGCCCCTGATGCGCGGGGGTTCGCTGGCCCACCTCGTCGGCGCCCGGGGGCACCTCGGGCCCGGGGAGGTCGTCACCGTGCTCGCCCCGCTGGCCGAGGCCCTCGGCCGGCTGCACGCGGCCGGGGTGGTCCACGGCGACGTGTCGCCCGGCAACGTCCTGCTCGACCTCGACGGGCGCCCGGCCCTCGCTGACCTCGGCCTCGGACGGGTGCTGGGGGAGGCGCCGGCCGCCGTCTGGGGCACGCCCGGCCACCTCGCCCCGGAGGTGCTGCTCGGGGCCGTCCCCACGCCCGCCGCCGACGTCTACGCGCTCGGTGCGCTCGGCTGGCTCTGTCTCGCGGGCGAGGTGCCGGGTGCGCCCGGGCTGCGACCGTCGCTCGCGGAGGTGAGCCGAGCGGGTGCGGGATCGGAGGGGGTCGTCGCAGCCCTCGAGTCGGCGGTGCACCCGCGCCCGGAGGAGCGTCCGAGCGCCGACGAGCTCGCCTGCCTGCTCTTCGCGGCCGCCCGCCCGGAGCCGTTGCGCCTGCGGGCCGGCGGTGACGACGAGAGCGCCGTGACCTACCGGCTGCGCGCCGCGGCGGGCCGCCCGCCGGTCCCGCCCCCGTCCGCGCGGGGCAGGCACCGGGCGCCCACACCACCGGGGGACACCGGAGCCGCCCGCGTCGCGCGTCCCCTCGCGCTCGGCGCCGGCGCCCTCGCTCTCGTGGCAGGGCTCGTCGTGGCCGGGGTCGTCGTCGGCCGGGACGATCCCGCGCGGGCGTCGGTGCCGGCCGCGGCGCCGAGCGCGGCATCGAGCACCGCGCCGTCCGCCACCGGGGACCCGCGGCTCGACCCCCTCGCCCCCACGCAGCGGCCGCAGGAGCTGCTCACCGTCCTCGCCGAGCAACGGGCCGCCGCCTACCGGGCCGCGGACCCCGCCCGGCTGGGCGCGGCCGAGAGCACGGCCGGCACCCTCCACCGCCGCGACGCCGCCGCCGTCGCCACGCTGCGCGCGGCGGGCACGCGCTACGACGGCCTGCGCTACCGGGTCACCGACGTGGCGGTGCGCTCGGTCGAGGCCGACCGCGCGGTGCTCCGGGCCACGGTGGGGGTGGGAGCGCACCGGGTCGTCCGCCCCGGCGACGACACCGACGTCAGGGCCGTCCGGGGGAAGCCGGTGCTCGTCGAGCTCGTCCGCACGGCGGACGGGTGGCGGCTCGACGCGCTGCGCCCGACGTGAGCGCCTCGCTCAGGCCACGAGCCAGCGGGCCGCGGTGTCGAGGTCGCCGTGCTCGTGGACGAAGCCGCTCGCGACGAGGGCCTCCCCGACGATGCGCTGGCTGCCCATGATCTCGCCGGCGAACTCTCCGACGACGAGCCGCAGGGCCGGGGTCGGGGCGGGCAGGACGGCCGGCCGGTGCAGAGCGCGCCCCAGGGCGGCCGCGACGTCCTTCTGCCGCGCGGGGGTGGGACCGGCGAGGTTGACCGGGCCCGTGACCTCCGGGTGGTCGAGCAGGTGCAGGAGCGCCCGGACCTCGTCGACGAGGGTGATCCACGGCCAGAACTGGCGTCCGAGGCCGAGCGGCCCACCGAGCCCGAGGCGCGCCAGCCGCAGCAACGGGGCCATCGCGCCACCGTCGCGGGACATGACGATCCCGGTGCGCGCGAACGCGACCGAGGCCCCGGCGTCGACCGCGGCAGCCGCCGAGGCCTCCCACGCGAGGACGACGTCGGCGAGGAAGCCGGTGCCGGCCGGGTTGGCCTCGGTCAGCTCCTCGTCGCCCCGGTCGCCGTAGAAGCCGACTGCCGACCCGGACACGAGCCGGACCGGGTGGTCGGCCGCCGCGACCGCGCCCGCGACCGCGGTCGTCGAGTCGGTCCGCGAGGCGAGGATCTCGTGCTTGTACGCCGGGGTCCACCGCTTGTCGCCGACCCCCGCGCCGGCCAGGTGGACGACACCGTCGACGCCGTCGAGGACGGCCGGGTCGAGGTGGCGGCTCGCCGGGTCCCAGCGGACCTCGTCGGCGGCCGAGGGGGCGCGTCGGACCAGCCGGACGGGCTCGTCGCCGCGCTCACGGAGCGCGGCGACGAGCGCGGTGCCGATCAGGCCGGACGAGCCGGTGACGACGATGCGGCTCACGGCGGGCGCGTCAGAGACCGAGGTCGGCCTCGAACGCCCCTTCCTCGAGACGCTGCTTCATCGTCGTGAGGAAGCGCGCGGCGTCGGCGCCGTCGACGATCCGGTGGTCGTAGGACAGCGCGAGGTAGACCATCGAGCGGATCGCGATCGTCTCGCCGCCGTCCTCGGCCGTCACGACGACGGGCCGCTTGACGACGGCGCCGGTGCCGAGGATGCCGACCTGCGGCTGGTTGATGATCGGGGTGTCGAACAGCGCCCCGCGCGAGCCGGTGTTGGTGATCGTGAAGGTCCCGCCCGCGAGGTCGTCGGGCATGATCTTGTTGCTGCGCGTCCGGTTCGCGAGGTCGGCGATCCCGCGGGCCAGGCCCGCGATGTTGAGGTCGCCGGCGTTCTTGAGGACCGGGACGATGAGCCCCTTCTCGGTGTCGACCGCCATGCCGAGGTTCTCGGTGCCGTGGTAGGTCACCTGGTCGTCCTCGATGCTCGCGTGGACGGGCGGGTGCGCCGTGAGCGCCTCGCCCGCGGCGAGGGCGAAGAACGGCAGGAAGCTGAGCTTCGTGCCCTCGCGCTGCGCGAAGTCGGCCTTGGCGCGGTCGCGCAGCCGCGAGATGCGGGTGACGTCGACCTCGACGACCGTCGTCAGCTGCGCCGAGACCTGGAGGGACTCGACCATGCGGCGGGCGATCGTCTTGCGCAGGCGCGACATCGGCTGGGTCGTGCCGCGCAGGCCGTTGTCGACGGCCGGCTTCGCCGCAGCGGCCGGGGCCGAGGACGACGACGCCTGGGGCGCGGGCGCCGCGGCGGGGGCCTCGGGCTCGGGCTCCGGGGCCTTCTTGGCCTCGGCGGCGGCGAGGACGTCCTGCTTGCGGATGCGCCCGCCGATGCCGGTCCCGGTGACCGACGCGAGGTCGATGCCGTGGTCGGCGGCCAGCTTGCGCACGAGCGGGGTGACGTAGCTGCTCGCGTCGGACTCGTTCTCGCGCGGGGTCGGCGCGGTCGAGGTCGAGGAGGACGGCGCGGTGGTCGCGGCCGGGGCCTCGTCGGCGGCCGCGGCGGCCTCGTCGGGCTTCTCCTGCGGGGGAGCCTCGTCGGCCGGGGCCGGCGCGGGCTCCTCCTGCTGGGCCGGCTGCTGCGGCTCGGGCTCCGGGGCGTCCTCCTTGGCGGGGGCCTCCTCGGCCTGCGCGGGAGCCTGCTCGGGCTCGGCGGCCGGGGCGGACCCGCCGCCGGACCCGCCGACGACGGCCAGGTCGGCGCCCACGGG
>JBQGCR010000489.1:0-1557 GCA_052038585.1 Kineosporiaceae bacterium | reverse complement strand
CCGGAGGCCGGGACGGTCCAGGACACCGTGCGGGTGCCGGCCGTCACGGTGAGGACGGTGCCGGCGGTCGGCGTCGCACCGCCGGGGACGGCGAGGTCCCACTGCTCGCGCGCCGACACGGCGGTGACGGCGACGGCGTAGCTGCCGGTCTGGGTCTTCGCCGTGGACGCCAGGAGGGCGGCCGAGCCGGTCGCGCCGCCGGCCGCGGTGAAGGACGCCGAGGCGCCGATCTTCGCGGCGACGGCGGCGGGGTCGGCGCTGAAGGCGGTGAGGAAGGCGCTGCGGTCGAAGGTCACCGTGCCGTCGCGGCTCGTCGAGACGCCCGGGGCGAGGGCGGCCCCGAACGTCGAGAGCACGTCCATCGTCAGCCGGCGGGTGGCCGACTCGCCGAAGAACGCGCCGCCCTTCTTCGTCGTCGCGTCCCACGTCGTGTTCGTCTTGACCGACGACAGGGCGCTGTTCGCGGCGTCGACGAGCTTGCCGACCTGGTCGGCGACGGCCGAGCCGTCGACGGTGGACGACACGGTCACCGAGGTCTCCTTGCCGGAGACGGTGAACGACAGGCCGGGGATGACGCCGGCGAACGTGTTCGTCGGCGACGTGATCGAGTACTGGGTGAGCGGGTCGGTGCCGACGGTGATCCTCGCGTCGGTGCCCTGGCTCAGGACGTTCATCGTGCCGCTCAGCCCGGTCACGGAGAACTGGCTCGCGGCACCGGTCGTCGTGCCGCTCAGCTGGAGCCGGTACTGGCCGGGGGCGACGAGCACCGCGGTCGCCCGGACGCCGGCGCCGGCGCCGTTGATGCCGTCGACGACCTCGGAGAGGGTCCCGGTGCCGACGTCGACGGTCTTCGCCGTGCCGCCGGCCGGCGTGAGGGTGATGGTCCCGCCCGCGGCGACCGTGTCGAGGGTCGAGCCGTAGGCGGTGGCCGAGACGAGGGTGTGGGCGCGCGCGGTCTCGTCGACCGAGAAGGTCAGCGTCCCGGCCTGCATGCCGCTGGCCGTCACCGCGACCGAGGCCGCGGACGACGTCGCCTTCGTGCCGACCCACGCGGAGGTCTTGCCGAGCTCGGCCGCCTTCGAGGCGAGGCCGGACAGCGTCGTCAGCAGCGTCCCGTACGTCGAGGACGTCGCCTTGACCGCGGTCTGCTTGGTCTTCAGGAGCGCCTGCTGGCGCTGGTCGATCGCGACGAGCTGGTCGATGATCGACGCGGTGTCCAGGCCGCTGACGGCTCCGCTGATGCTCAGGGACACGGGGGCCTCCTCTCGTCACGGCGGGTGGTGCGGGCGGGTGGTGCGGGCGTGCGGTGCGGGCGTGCGGTGCGCGAAGGGGCCCGGGCCGGGTCTCCCCGGGCCCGGGCCCCTTCGTCGTCTCACCCGCCGGTGGGGCGGTGCTGCTGCGTCAGCGGGACCCTGATCAGCGCAGGAGCTGCAGGACGCCCTGCGGCGCCTGGTTGGCCTGGGCGAGCATCGCGGTGCCGGCCTGGGACAGGATCTGCGAGCGGGTGAACTCGACCATCTCCTGGGCCATGTCGGTGTCGCGGATGCGGCTCTCGGA
>JBQGCR010000488.1:0-5066 GCA_052038585.1 Kineosporiaceae bacterium | reverse complement strand
CCGCACTGGGCGTCGGAGAACCGCGCCGCGAGCGAGGTCCGCAGCAGGACGTTGTAGCAGCGCGAGATCACCTCCCGCTTCGCGCCGCGCACGACGCGCGAGCCGCGGGCCAGCCGGGTGCCGATGGCGACGTCGGAGTGGCCCGAGACGAGCGGCGCGACGAGGGGCAGCAGCGCGGCGAGGTCGGTCGAGAGGTCGACGTCCATGTACGCGAGCACCGCGGCGTCCGAGGCGGTCCACACCGCGGACAGGGCGCGGCCCCGCCCCTTGGCCTCGAGCCGGACGGCGCGGACGCCGTCGAGGTCGCGGGCCAGGGCGAGCGCGACGTCCGGCGTCGCGTCGGTGCTCGCGTTGTCCGCCACCGTGATCCGCCAGGACCACGGCAGGCCGGACAGGTGCTCGTGCAGGCGGCGCACGGACCGCCCGAGGTCGCGTTCCTCGTCGTGGACGGGGACGACGACGTCGAGGGTGACGGTCGGCGCGCTGGAGTCGGCGAGGACGACGGCGGCGGGACCCGGACGGGGGACGGCGAGCGAGGTCATGCCGCCCAGCGTCGGGCGGGTCCCTGGGCCGGTCCCGCGCGGCCGCTGTGGCCCTGCTGTGGCCCGCCGTCGCGCCGGCTCACAGGCTTCTCACAGGCTCGTCCCGACCGGGGCCCAGGCACGGGGGCGAGGGTGCGGTCATGAGCATCAGCGAGCAGGTCCGCCGCAGCCCGCGCCGCACGCCGAACGCCCTCGTGCGTCCCGACGGCTCCCCGATCCGGGTGCTCGTCGTCGACGACGAGGAGTCCATCGCCGACCTGCTCGCGATGGCGCTGCGGTTCGAGGGCTGCGAGGTGCACGTCGCGCACGACGGCGGCGCCGCGCTCGCCACCGCGGCGGCCCACCGGCCGGACGTCGCGGTGCTGGACGTCATGCTCCCGGACGTCGACGGCCTCGCGGTCCTGCGCACCCTGCGCGCGGAGGACCCGACGCTGCCGGTCCTCTTCCTCACCGCGCGCGACGCCGTCGAGGACCGCGTCGCCGGCCTCACCGCGGGCGGGGACGACTACGTCACCAAGCCGTTCAGCCTCGAGGAGGTCATCGCCCGGGTGCGCGGGCTCGTCCGCCGGCTGCTGCCCGCCGAGCGGGACACCGTCCTGGCCGTCGGGGACCTCACGCTCGACGAGGAGAGCCACGAGGTGGAGCGCGCCGGGCAGCAGGTGCACCTCACGGCCACCGAGTTCGAGCTGCTGCGCTACCTGATGCGCAACCCGCGCCGGGTGCTGTCCAAGGCGCAGATCCTCGACCGGGTCTGGGCGTACGACTTCGGCGGCCAGGCCAACGTCGTCGAGCTCTACGTCTCCTACCTGCGCAAGAAGATCGACGCCGGGCGCGCCCCGATGATCCACACCGTGCGCGGCGCCGGGTACGTGCTCAAGCCCGCGCCGTGAGCCGGCTCCGCGCGGCCGGTCCGAGGACGCTGCGCGGCCGGCTCGTCGTCGTCAGCGTCGCCCTGCTCGCCGCCGCGTGCGCGGTGCTCGGCCTCGTGAGCGTCCTGACGATGCAGGCCTACCTCGTCGACCGGCTCGACGGGCAGCTCACCGCCGCCGTCTCGCGCACCGCGAGGTTCGAGCCGCCGCCGGCGGACCACGTCGACGAGGGCCTGCGCCCGCACGGGGGCCCGGACTTCCTCCTCGCGCCGGGGCAGGGCGAGGGCACGCTCGGCGCCGTGGTCGAGGACGACGATGTGACGAGCGTCGGCGTCCTCGACGCCTCCGGCACCCGGGTCAGCGTGCCGGCCTCCGACGCCGCGGTGCTCGCGGACGTGCCGCGCGACGGCAGCGTGACGACGGTGACGCTCGGCGACGCCGGGCAGTACCGCGTCGCGGCCGTGACGATGCCGGACGGCGTCACCCTCGTCACCGGCCTGCCGACCTCCGGAGTGCGCGCCATCGTCGGCCGGCTCGCCGCGGTCGCCGTCGGGCTCGGGCTCGCGGTCGTCGCCGCCGGGGGGCTGGCCGCCCGGGCGCTCGTGCGGCGCACCCTGCGCCCGCTCGACCGCGTCGCCGCGACCGCCCGGGAGGTCACCTCGACGCCCCTGCACGCCGGGGAGGTGCGCCTCGACGTGCGGGTGCCCGCCGGCCTCACCGACGCCCGGACCGAGGTGGGCCAGGTCGGCGCCGCGCTGGACCAGCTGCTCGACCACGTCGCCGCCGCGCTGTCCGCGCGGCAGGCCAGCGAGACGAAGGTGCGCCAGTTCGTCGCGGACGCCAGCCACGAGCTGCGCACGCCGCTCGCGGCGATCCGCGGCTACGCCGAGCTCTCCCGGCGCAGCCGGGCGACGACCCCGCCCGAGGTCGGGCAGTGCCTGGACCGGGTCGAGGCGGCGGCGGTCCGGATGACCGGGCTCGTCGAGGACCTGCTCCTGCTCGCCCGCCTCGACGCCGGCCGGGGCACCGAGACGTCCGACGTCGACCTCAGCCGGCTGACCCTGGACTGCCTCGCCGACGCCCAGGCCGCCGGGCCGGACCACCGGTGGCGGGCCGTGCTCCCGGACGAGCCCGTCGTCGTCCGCGGCGACGGCGCCCGGCTGCACCAGGTGCTCGCCAACCTGCTGACCAACGCGCGCGTGCACACCCCCGCCGGCACGCAGGTCACGCTGCGCCTGGCGCTCGACGACGGCGGCCGGGACGCGCTCGTCGAGGTCGAGGACGACGGCCCCGGCATCCCGGCGAGCCTCCTGCCGCACGTCTTCGAGCGTTTCGCCCGCGGGGACACCTCCCGCGCGCGGGCCGCCGGCGGCACCGGGTCCTCGAGCTCGGGCCTCGGGCTCGCCATCGCGTCCGCGCTCGTCGAGGCCCACGGCGGCCGGCTGACCGCGCTCTCGCGGCCCGGCCGGACGGTCCTGCGGATGGCCCTGCCCGTCCCCACAGCAGCCGCACAGCCGGCTCTGGGCCCGCGCCCACCGCGGCCCGTCACCGTGAAGGCATGACCACCACCTCCCCGAGCCGTGCCGCCGTCCCCGCAGGAGCGCCGGGCCCCGAACCCGTTGCGGCGCAGCCTCAGTCACCTGCCGGACCGGCCCGGCCCCGCTGGGAGCGCCCGGCGCTGGCCGTGCTGCTCCTCGCCACATCCGTCCTGTACCTGTGGGACCTGTCGGCCTCCGGGTACGGCAACGAGTTCTACGCCGCCGCCGCGCAGGCGGGCTCGCAGAGCTGGGAGGCGTTCTTCTACGCCGCCTCCGACGCCGCGGCCTCGATCACCGTCGACAAGACGCCCGCGTCGGTCTGGGCCATGGCCCTGTCGGTGCGCCTCTTCGGGCTCAGCTCCTGGTCGGTCCTCGCGCCCCAGGCACTCATGGGCGTCGCGTCCGTCGGGCTGCTCTTCGCGACCGTGCGCCGCCACTTCGGGCCCGGCGCAGGCCTTCTCGCCGGCGCGGCGCTCGCGCTGACCCCGGTCGCCGTCCTCATGTTCCGGTTCGACAACCCCGACGCGCTGCTCGTGCTGTGCCTCGTCGCCGCGGTCTGGGCGACCCAGCGCGGCCTCGACGTCGCGACGACCCGGGCCGGCACGCGCTGGTTCGTCCTCGCCGGGGCGCTCGTCGGGCTCGGCTTCCTCACGAAGATGCTCCAGGCGTTCCTCGTGCTGCCCGCGCTCGCCGTCGTCGTCCTCGCCTGCGCCGCAGGGCCTCTCCGTCGACGGGTCGGGCAGGTCCTCGCGGCGGGGCTCGCGGTCGTCGTCGCGGCCGGCTGGTGGGTCGCCGTCGTCGAGCTCGTCCCCGCGTCGATGCGGCCCTACATCGGCGGCTCGCAGACGAACTCGGTGTGGGAGCTCACCCTCGGCTACAACGGTCTCGGCCGGCTCACCGGGGACGAGACCGGCAGCGTCGGCGGCGGCGGTGGTCCCTTCTCCGCCGGCACCGGGCTGCTGCGGCTCTTCGACGCCGAGCTCGGCGGGCAGGCGGCGTGGCTGCTCCCGGCGGCGCTCGCCCTGCTCGTCGTCGGCCTCGTCGTCACCGCCCGCCGGCCGCGGACCGACCCGCAGCGGGCCGCGTTCGGCCTGTGGGGCGGCTGGCTCCTCGTCACCGGCCTCGTCTTCTCCTTCATGGCCGGCATCTTCCACGCGTACTACACGGTCGCCCTCGCGCCGGCCGTCGCCGCGCTCGTCGGCATGGGGGCCGGGCTGCTGTGGCAGCGTCGGCGGACGGCGTGGGCGGGGCCGGTGCTCGGCGCCGTCGTCCTCGGCTCGGCGTGGTGGGCCTGGGTGCTCCTCGGGCGCAGCGCCGACTTCCAGCCCTGGCTGCGCCCGACCGTCCTCGTCGTCGGCACGCTCGCCGCGGTGGCCCTCGCGGTCGGCCGCTGGCTCGCCGGCCGGGTGCTCGCGGCCGTGGCGGCCCTCGCCGTCGTCGCCGTCCTCGCCGGCCCGACGGCCTACGCCGTGCAGACCGCGGGCACCGCGCACGGCGGGTCCCTGCCGACCGCCGGGCCGACCGTCGCGGGAGCGGGGTTCGGCGGCGGTCCCGGCGGCCGTGGCGGCTTCGGGGGCGGGATGCCGCCGGGGATGCGGCAGGGCCTGCAGCAGGGGACGGCGCAGGGCATGCCGCAGCCGATGGCGCAGGGCATGACGCCGCCCGGCGGTGGCGCGGGGGGTGGCGCCGGCGGCGGGTTCCTCGGCGGGTCCGCGGACGCGGACGTCACGGCCCTGCTCGAGCAGGACGCGTCGAGCTGGACGTGGGTCGCCGCGACCGTCGGCTCGCAGACCGCCGCGACCTACCAGCTCGCGACCGGCTCGCCCGTCATGCCGATCGGCGGCTTCAACGGCTCGGACCCCTCGACGACCCTGGCCGACTTCCAGGCTCTCGTCGCGGACGGGCAGATCCACTGGTTCATCGCCACCGGGCTCGGCTCGGGCGGGATGCAGCAGAACGGCGGCTCCGACGTCGCCGCCCGGATCGCCGCCTGGGTCGCCGAGACGTACGAGGCGCAGACCGTCGGCAGCACGACGGTCTACGACCTGACGTCGTCCCCCACCTCCGGGTGGGGGGAGGGGGGTTCTCCTACGCTTCTCCCGTGACGTACCCCCGCG
>JBQGCR010000487.1:0-5080 GCA_052038585.1 Kineosporiaceae bacterium | reverse complement strand
CGCCGACGGGCGGCTGCGGCGGCTGTCCGTCGTCGCGACGGACGCGGCCGGCCGCCTGCTCGCCACGGGCGAGGTGACCCGGGTCGTCGTCGACGCGGAGCGTTTCGCCGCCCGGCTCGGGGCCCGGGGCTGACTTTGCGGGCGCGGTGCACCTGCTTTGCGATCGCGTGACGAAATGACCGATAGGCCGGGTAGGAGTGGAACTCGGCTCCGGCGTCGGGTGGTGTGGGTGGGTCCGCCGTCCCCGACCGAGGATGACCCGCCGTGCCCACGCCTGCCAGCCGCCCGTCCCGCCTGCCGACCCGCCGCCTGCGCGGGCTCACCGCTCTCGTCGGCGCCGCGGTGGTGGTCGCCGGGTGCAGCGCCGGGGAGTCCGTCGACACGGGTGAGGGCGGCCCGAGCCCCGCGGCCACCGGCGGGACGCTGCGCGCCGCGATCAGCGGCACCCCGGACCAGTACGACCCGCAGTCCACGTCGGCGTACCCGAGCTTCCAGGTGCTCGAGAACGTCTACGACACCCTCGTCGTCCCGAACGCCGAGGACCTCACGTTCGAGCCGAGCCTGGCCACCGCCTGGACGACGAGCGACGACCAGCTCACCTGGACGTTCACCCTGCGCGACGACGTGACGTTCAGCGACGGGACCGAGTTCGACTCCGCGGACGTCGTCTACTCCTTCCGCCGGATCGTCGACGAGGAGCTCGCCAACGCCTACCGCTTCGCCACGGTCGAGTCGGTCGAGGCGCCCGACCCGCGCACCGTCGTCATGACGCTGTCCGCGCCGACGCCGAACCTGCTCTCCAACGTCGGCGCCTTCAAGGGGACGGCCATCCTGCCCGAGGACGCCGCGACGACGTACGACCTGACCCGCGAGGCCGTGGGGACGGGCCCGTTCACGCTGGAGTCCGCCGACGCGGGCGGCGTCCGGCTCGCCGCGAACCCCGACTACTGGGGCGAGGCACCGGGCGTCGACGCCGTCGACATCCGCTTCGTCCCCGAGTCCGCGGCCGCCCTCACGGCGCTGCGCAACGGCGACGTCGACTGGACCGACAACGTGCCGCCGCAGAACATCGCCTCGCTCGAGGACGACGACGCCGTCGAGCTCGGCCGCGGCGGCTCCGTCGACTACTGGTACCTCGCCTTCAACCCGGCGAAGCAGCCCTTCGGGGACCGCGACTTCCGCCGGGGTGTCGCCTTCGCGCTGGACCGCGAGGTCATCACCGAGGCGGCCAAGTTCGGCGCCGCGACGGCGAGCCAGACGCCGGTGCCGCAGGGCTCCTTCTGGGCGGTCGACCACTCGCCCTTCGCCGCCGACGACCGCGAGGAGCAGGCCCGCCGGCTCCTCGAGCCGTTCCGCGGCACCCGCTTCGGGCTCATGGTCACCGACGAGTACCCCGAGACGGTCGCCTCGGCGCAGGTCGTCGCCGACCAGCTGAGCGACTACGGGCTGACGGTCGACCTCCAGACGGTCGACTTCACGACGTGGCTGGCCCGCCAGGGCGAGGGCGACTTCGACGCCTTCAGCCTCGGCTGGCTCGGCAACGTCGACCCGTTCGACTTCTACCAGGCCCAGCACGCGACCGGCGGCGGCTTCAACTTCCAGCAGTACAGCAACCCGCAGGTCGACGACCTCCTCGCGCGCGCGGCCCGCGAGACCGACCCGGACGCCCGCAAGGGCCTCTACGACGAGGCCGCCCGGATCATCGTCGACGACGTCTCCTACCTCTACCTCTACAACCCCGACGTCGTGCACGCCTGGTCGCCGCGGGTCTCGGGCTACCAGGTCCGGGCGGACAAGGCGATCAACTTCGAGACGGTCAGCCTGGGCTGAGCGTGGTCCCGTCCATCGCGTCGCCCGCGGCGCGGGCCCGCCCGGCCCTCGGCCCCGGGGCGCGCTTCCTCCTCGGGCGCGTCGCCCAGGCGCTCGTCGTCCTCGCCGGCGTCGCCGTCCTCGTCTTCGCCCTCCTGCGCCTGGTCCCGGGGGACCCCGTGCGGGCGGCGCTCGGCACGCGGTACACCCCGCAGACGGCGGCCGCGCTGCGCGAACGGTCCGGGCTCGACGAGCCCTGGCCGGTGCAGCTCTGGCAGTTCCTCTCCGGGGCGGCCACCGGCGACCTCGGCGTGAGCTTCCGGACCGGGCAGCCGGTGACGAGCGTCATCCTCGAGCGGCTCCCGGCGACGCTGTCCCTGGCCCTCGTGGCGATCGCCGTCGCCCTGCTCGTCGCCGTCCCGCTGGGCACGCTCGCGGCCCTGCGTGCCCGGACCGCCGTCGACGCCGCCCTGTCGACGGTCAGCCAGGCGGGGATCAGCATCCCCGACTTCTGGATGGGCATCCTGCTCATCGTCTTCGTCGCGCCGCTCGTCGGCCTGCCCGTGGCGGGGTACAGCCCGCTCTCCGAAGGGGTCGGCGGGTGGCTCGAGTCCGTGCTCCTGCCAGGCCTGACCGTCGGGGTGACGTCCGGGGCGATCCTCACCCGCTTCGTCCGGGCGACCGTCCTGGAGGCGCTCGCCGCCGAGCACGTCCGAACCGCCCGGTCCAAGGGGCTCACCGAGGGCACCGTGCTGCGCTGGCACGTGCTGCGCAACGCGATGCTGCCGCTGGTGACGGTCACCGGCGTCCAGCTGGCCTACCTGCTCTCGGGCGTCGTCGTCGTCGAGATCGTCTTCGCGTACCCCGGCCTCGGCCAGCTCGCGCTCCAGGCGGTGCAGAGCCGGGACTACCCGCTGCTCCAGGGAGCCGTCCTGCTCTTCGCCCTCGTGTTCCTCGTCGTCAACCTGCTCGTCGACCTGTCCTACGCCGTCCTCGACCCGAGGGTGGGCCGGCGGTGAGCGAGAGGGAGGACGCGCCCCGGCGCTGGGCGTCGCTGCGCGCGGTGCTGGGGACGCCGACGGGGCTGTTCGGCACGGCCGTCCTCCTCGTCGTCGTGCTCGTCGCGCTCCTCGACGACGTCGTCGCCCCGGCGGGGTTCAACGACACCGACGTCGCCAACCGCCTGCGACCGCCCGGCAGCGGGCACTGGTTCGGCACCGACGAGCTCGGCCGCGACGTCTTCAGCCGGGTCGTCCTCGGCGCGGGCACGAGCCTGACCGTCGGGTTCGTCGCCGTCGGGATCGCGCTCGTCGCCGGCGTCCTCACCGGCCTGCTGGCCGGGTACTACGGCGGCCCGCTCGACGCCGTGCTCATGCGCTCGATGGACGTCCTGTTCGCGTTCCCGGCGATCCTCATGGCGATCGCGGTCCTGGCGATCCTCGGACCGGGCACGACGAACGCCATGGTCGCGATCGGCATCGTCTACACCCCGATCTTCGCCCGGGTGACCCGGGCCGGGGTGCTCTCGGTGACCCAGGAGGTCTACGTGCGGGCGTCGCGCTCCGTCGGGGTGAGCGACCTGCGGATGCTCGCCGTCCACGTGCTCCCCAACGCGGCACCGGCGATCATCGTCCAGACGACGGTGAGCCTGGCGTTCGCGATCCTGTCCGAGGCCGCGCTGAGCTTCGTCGGCCTCGGCGCGCAGCCGCCGGACCCCTCGTGGGGCCGCATGCTCAGCGAGGGCCGCGGCTTCCTCGAGCAGGCGTGGTGGATGGCGGTCTTCCCCGGTGCGGCGATCTTCCTCGTCGTCCTCGAGTTCAACCTGATCGGCGACGCGCTGCGCGTCGTCCTCGACCCGCGCCGGCGCACCCTGGTGGCGGGCCGGTGAGCGCCGTCGCGTCGTCGCGCCCGCCGTCGCGGACCGGGCAGCCCGTGTTCACCGTCCGCGACCTGCGGGTGCGCTTCTCGACGTCGCGCGGGCCGGCGCAGGTCGTCGACGGCCTCGACCTCGACGTGGCGTCGGGGGAGCCCGTCGCCGTCGGCGGCGAGTCCGGCAGCGGCACGAGCGTGAGCAGGCTCGCCGCGCTCGGGCTGCTCCCGCCGTCCGCCCACGTCACCGGGTCGGCCGTGCTGTCCGGCCAGGAGCTCGTCGGGGCGCCGGCGGACCGGCTGCGCCGGCTGCGCGGACCGGGCGTCGGGCTGGTCTTCCAGGACCCGATGACCTCGCTCAACCCCGTCCTGTCGGTCCGCCGCCAGCTCGTCGAGGGCCTCGCCGCGCACGGGCGCGCCGACGTCGCCGTGGACCGCGCCCGGCGGCTGCTCGCCGAGGTCGGCCTGCCGGACCCGGACGCGGCGCTGCGCGCCTACCCGCACCAGCTCTCCGGGGGCATGCGGCAGCGGGTCATGATCGCGATCGCGCTCGCGCACGACCCCGCGCGGCTCGTCGCCGCCGAGGCGACGACGGCGCTCGACGTCACCGTGCAGGCGCAGATCCTGCGCCTCGTCGCCCGGCTCCAGGACGAGCACGGCACCGGCGTCGTGTGGATCACGCACGACCTCGGGGTCGTCGCCGGCATCGCCGACCGGGTGCTCGTCGTCTACGGCGGCCGCTGCATCGAGACCGGCCCGGTGGAGGCGATCTTCGACCGGCCGGCCCACCCGTACACCCGCGGCCTGCTCGCGAGCCTGCCGCGGCTCGACGACGACGACGAGGGGGACCTGCCCGCGATGACCGGTCTGCCGCCGGACCCCGCACGGATGCCGCCGGGGTGCGCCTTCCACCCGCGCTGCCCGGTCCGCGACGACGCGCGCTGCGCGACGAGCCGGCCCCCGCTGCGCGACCTCGGCGGTGGCCACCTCGTCGCGACGTGGGACAAGGAGGGGTCGCGGTGACCGGGCCGACGGGCGGTGCGTCGCAGGGGAGCGCACCGCTCGTCGAGGCCCGGGGCCTCGAGGTCGTCTTCGACGGCGGCCTGCGCGCGGTCGACGGCGTCGACCTGACGATCGCGCCCGGCGAGACGCTCGGCCTCGTCGGGGAGTCCGGGTGCGGCAAGTCGACGCTCGGCAGCGCGCTCCTGCGCCTCGTCGAGCCGACGGCCGGGACGGTCGCCTTCGGGGGGCAGGACGTCACGGCGCTGTCCCGGCGCGGCCTGCGGGCCCTGCGCCGCCGGATGGGGATGGTCTTCCAGGACCCGTTCGCCTCGCTCGACCCGCGCCGCACCGTCGGCCAGGCCGTCGCGGAGCCGCTCGTCGTCCACGGCCTGCACCGCGG
>JBQGCR010000486.1:0-5314 GCA_052038585.1 Kineosporiaceae bacterium | reverse complement strand
GACCGGGCGGCCGGCCTCGTGGCGGCCGGCGTGGCCGTCGCCGCGCTCACCGGCCTCGCCGTGCTCGCGGCCGGCGGCGACTTCCTCGAGCCGGTCAAGGCCGACGTCGGGCCGCTGTCGCTCACCTCGTCCCTCGTCTTCGACGCCGGGATCGTCCTCGTCGTCGTCGCCCTCGTCGTCGCGGCGCTGCGGGCGCTCGACGGCCGGCCCGCTGCGGGGGTGGAGCCGTGAGCGCCGCGGTGCTGACCGGCCTGCTCGTCGCGGCCGGGGTCTGGCTCGTCCTGCGCCGCGACCTCGTGCGGGTCGCGCTCGGGTTCGTCCTGCTCGGGCACGCCGTCAACGTGCTCCTGCTCGCCGCCGGCGGCACGGACCGCCGCGGCCCGGCCGTCGCGGGCCTGACCCCGCTCGAGGAGGCGGCGGACCCGCTGCCGCAGGCCTTCGCGCTGACCGCCATCGTCATCAGCTTCGCCGTCGCCGTGCTGCTCGTCGCCCTCGCCGGCCGCGCCGAGGGCCAGGACGACGACGCCGACGACGACGCCGACGCTGGAGGGGAGGCCCGGTGACCGCGCTGCTCGTGCTCGTCGTCGTCGTCCCGCTCCTCGCGGCCGCCGCGACCGCCGCACTGCCCGGTGCCCTCGTGGCCCGCCGGGTCATCGCCCTGGCCGCGCAGGCGGGGGTCGTCGCCGGCGCGGCCGGCCTCGTCGTGGCGACGTCCGGCGGCGAGGTCCTCGTCAGCCGGCTCGGCGGCTGGGGCCCGGCGGTGGCGATCCCGTTGGTGGCCGACGCCTTCGCCGCCCTGCTCCTGCTCGCCTCGTCCGTCGTCACGCTCGCGTGCACCGCCTACGCGGCGGCCGGCGGGGCGGACCGCACGGCGACCTTCCACCCGGTCGCCCTGGCCATGTCGGCCGGCGCCTACGGCGCCTTCCTCGTCGGGGACCTGTTCTCGCTGTTCGTCTTCGTCGAGGTCATGGTCGTCCCCTCGTTCGTCCTGCTCGCCACGGCCGCCTCGGCCCGCACGTCGGCGCTCTACGTCGCGGTGAGCCTGCTCGCCTCGACGCTGCTCGTCGCCGGCGTCGGCCTCGTCTACGCGACGGCGGGGACGACGAACCTCGCCGCCCTGGCGGCCCTCGCGGACCGGCCCGGGGTGACGGCGGCGGCCGCGGTCGTCGCCGTCGCGCTGGCCGCCAAGGCCGCGGTGGTCCCCGTGCACTGGTGGCTGCCGCGGGTCTACCCGGCCGCACCACCGGTCGTCACGGCGATGTTCTCGGCCCTGCTGACCAAGGTCGGCGTCTACGGGCTGTACCGGCTCGCCTCGCTGCTGCCCGAGACCGCCGACCGGGTGCGCGGCGTCCTCGTCGTCGTCGCCGTCGTGACGATGGTCGTCGGCGTCGTCGAGGCCGTCGGGCACTCGACGATGCGCTCGATCCTCGCCGCGCACATGGTCAGCCAGGTCGGGTACCTCCTCGTCGGGCTGGCCCTGTGGACCGTGGCCGGCCTGACCGCCGCCGTCGTCTACACCGTGCAGTACGTCCTCGTGAAGGCCGCGCTCCTGCTCGTCGCGGCCGCGGTCGAGGACACCCAGGGCAGCGGCGCGCTCGACCGGCTCGGGGGCCTCGCACGGCAGGCGCCCTGGCTCGCCGCAGTCTTCGGGGTCGCGGCGGCCGGGCTCGCCGGCCTGCCGCCGACCGGTGGCTTCGTCGGCAAGCTCCTTCTCGCGCAGGCGTCCTTCGACGCCGCGGCCTGGGCCCTGGGCGCCGCCGTCGTCGCCGTGAGCGTCGGGACGCTCACCTCGATGGTGAAGATCTGGACCGGCGTCTTCTGGGGGGACGCCCCGCCGACCGGGACGGCGCGGGTTCCGGCCCGGCTCGTGGTCCCGGCCGCCGTCCTCGCCGTCGCCGCCTTCGCCGCCGGTCCCTTCGGCGAGGGACTGCTCGGCCTCGCGACGACCGCGGCGCAGGGCCTGCACGACCCGTCGTCCTACCTCGAGGCGGTGCTCGCGCCATGACCGTCCTGCGCCGGGCGACCGCCCTCGTGGGGTTCACCGGGTTCTACCTCGCCGAGGTGGTCCGTGCGAACGTCGACGTCGCGCGGCACGTGCTGGCCCGCCGGCCGCGGATGCGGCCGGCGCTGGTCACGGTGCCCGTCCGCTGCACGAGCGACGTCGAGGTCGCCACCCTGTCCGCGCTGCTCGCGCTCACGCCGGGGACGCTGCCGGTCGAGATCGACCGTGCCGCAGGCACCCTCACCATCCACGTCCTCGACAGCCCCTCGGCGGAGCGGACCCGCCGCGACGTCGCCGAGCTCGAGCGCCGGCTCCTGGAGGTCCTGCGATGAAGGTGGTCCTGCGATGAACGAGCCGCTGCCATGAACGAGCCCTGGGCCGAGCGGCTGGCGGTCGACGGCGTGCTCGTCGTCCTCGCGGTCGCCTTCGCCCTGGCGCTGTGGCGGATCGCCCGCGGCCCCACCGCCGCGGACCGGGTGGCCGCCGCCGACCTCACGTTCTTCCTCGTCGTCGGGGCCGTCGCCCTCCTCGGGGCGCGCACCGACGCCGGCGTCTACTTCGACGTCGTCCTCGTCGTCGCCGTCGTCGGCTTCGTGTCGACCCTCGCGCTGACGAAGGTCGTCCGGTGAGCGCCGTCCTCGGCACGCTCGTGACCGTCCTCGGCGTCGCCCTGCTCGTCCTCGGCGGGGCGCTCTGCGCGGTCGCCGCGGTCGGGGTCGTCCGGCTGCCCGACGCGCTGCTGCGGATGAACGCGGTGACGAAGGCGTCGAGCCTCGGCGTCGTGAGCATCCTCGCCGGCGTCGCGGTCCTCGACCCGTCGTGGCGCTCGGTCCTCGTGCTCGCCTGCGCCGCGGTGTTCCTGCTCGTCACGGCGCCGGTCGCGGGGCACGTGCTCGGCCACTCGACGGTCCGCGACGGGGCCCCGCTCGCGCCCGGCACCCGCGTCGACGACCTGCCGGAGCGCTGACCCGGCCGTCAGGCCCGCCGCCGACCCTGCCCGTGCAGCGCGTCCGAGGTCCCCCGCTCGTCGAGGTTGAGCGCGGCCTCGATGAGGGACAGGTGGCTGAACGCCTGCGGGTAGTTGCCGAGGACCTGACCGTCGGCCGTCATCTCCTCGGGGAGCAGCCCGAACGGTCCGGACCGCTCGAGGATCCACTCGAAGCGCTCGCGCGCCTCGTCGACCCGACCGGCGAGGACGAGCACCGAGACCGCGTCGAACGAGCACAGGAGGAAGGCCCCCTCGGGGCCCTCGAGGCCGTCGTCGGTCTCGTCGGTGTCGTACCGGTGCACCAGGGCCGGGCCGTCGCCGAGCCGGTCGAGCACGACGTCCAGCGTCGAGAGCACCCGCGGGTCGTCCGCCGGGAGGAAGCCGACGAGCGGCACCCGGAGCAGGGACGCGTCGACCGCGGTGTCGCCGTAGGCCTGGACGAAGGCGCCGACCTCGTCGTCGAACCCGTTCTCCAGCAGGTCCTCCCGGATCGCGTCGCGCTCGGTGCGCCACCGGTCGAGGCAGTCGGCCCCGAGGCCGAGGTCCTCGGCGAGCCGGATCCCCCGGTCGAGGCAGACCCAGAGCATGAGCACCGAGTACGTGTGCCGGCGTGCGCCGCTGCGCACCTCCCACAGACCGCTGTCCGGCTCGCGCCAGCGGGCGCAGGCGTCCTCGACGAGGCGCCGCAGGACGACCCAGCGCTGCTCGCCGAGGTCCCCGGTGAGCCCGTGGAAGGCGTACGCGGCGTCCAGCACGTGGCCGTAGGTGTCCCACTGCACCTGCTCGTAGGCCTCGTTGCCGATCCGCACCGGCCGCGAGCCGCAGTAGCCCTCGAGGTGGTCCAGCGTGCGCTCGGTGAGGTCCGCCCCGCCGTCGATCGTCGCCATCGGGGACAGGACGTCGCCGCCGACGACGGTCGGGGACAGCAGGAAGTCCAGGTACGCGGCCCCCTCGCGGGCGTGCCCGAGGCGGAAGAGCGCGAGCACGTGCAGGGACGCGTCGCGGTGCCACGTGTACCGGTAGTCCCAGTTGCGCTCCCCGCCGATCCACTCCGGCAGGGACGTCGTCGGCGCCGCGACGAGCGCGCCGCTCTCGTCGAAGGCGAGGCCGCGCAGCACCGCCGCGGACCGGCGGACCGCCGCGGCCGCGTAGCCGTCGTACGTGCAGCGCGAGTTCCAGGCGTCCCAGACGGCGAGGGAGTCCTCGACGAGCCGGCCGGCGGAGTCGACGTCCACCTCGACCGCCCCGCCGTAGCCGAGGGCGAGGACGACCGCCTCGCCCGCCGCGAGCTCCTGGACGCCGTGGAGGCGGTCGCCGTCGTCCCCGGACCGCCGCTCCAGCGGGAAGGTGCCGCAGGCGGCGACGTCCGTGCCGTCGAGGTGGAGCCGGCCGTCACGCTCGGTCCACACCGGACGCGCCCGGGCGTAGTCCGGGCGGAGGTCGAGGTCGGCCACGGCACGGACCCGGCCGGACGTGCAGCGCAGGAGCCGCACGAGGACGTGACCGGGCACCGGCTCGTCCCGGTCCGCCCCCGACGGGGCGACGGCGAGGACGTCGGTGAGGACGGCCGAGCCGTCCGGGCCGTCGAGGTGGGTCTCGAGGACGAGCGTGTCGCGGACGTACTCCCGCCGGGTGACGACGCCGCCCTCGACCCCCACGGTCAGCGACCCGCCGCGCTCGCGGTCGAGCAGACGGGCGCACACGCTCGGCCCGTCGAACTGCGGCGCGCAGAACCACTCGACGGCGCCGTCGGGGCCGACGAGGGCGGCGGTGTGCGTGTCGGAGAGGAACGCCAGGTCGGTCAGCCGCGGGTAGCCCATACCGTCTGCCGTACCCCGCGGACCCGGTGCCGTGAACGTCCGGTAGCCCGCCGTGCCGCGCGTCACGCGGCTCGTCCCTTCGGGCGACGCGGGGCCGGTCGGGTGCAGTCGACCTCCAGGGGGCCCGATGCCGGACCATCCAGTCGTCCTGCTGTCGGAGGTCCCCAGCATGTCCCGTCCCCCGATGTCACGTCCGGTCGCCTCCTTGGCGGCCGTCGCCGCCTGCCTGACCGGCCTGTCCGCCCTCGTCGCGCCGACGGCCTCCGCGACGACGCACGACGAGGTGACGACGCTGACCGGCCTCGCCGCCGACCGTGTGGTCTGCCAGGGCGACGTCCGGCCGGACGGCACCGTCGCCCGCCTGCCGCTCGCCGGCACCCGCGCGCTCGACGCCGAGGCGGAGGTGACCCGGGACGCCGGTACGGCCGCCGTCCGGCCGGCCGGCACCCTCGCCGTCCTCGGCGTCGGCGTCGTGGCGCCGGGCGGCACCGCCGTCGTGTACGG
>JBQGCR010000485.1:0-2902 GCA_052038585.1 Kineosporiaceae bacterium | reverse complement strand
CGGCCCTGCTCGTCCTCCTCGACGACGAGGTCGAGCCAGGCCAGGCCGGGCACCCGCATCTCGGCCCGCAGCCGCAGCAGGTGCATGTCCTCGACCTCCTCGACCCGCCACCAGTCGAGGCTGTCCCCGACCTGGAGGTCGTGCGCGTCCCGCCGGCCGCGGCGCAGCCCTGGACCGCCGGAGAACGTGTCGAGCCAGCCGCGCACCTGCCACGCCAGCGCCCAGGAGTACCAGCCGTTGTCGCCGCCGATGCCCTCGATGACGGCCCACAGCGACGCCTTGGACGCCGAGATCGCGCTCGAGCGCTCGTCGAGGTAGAGGCTGCCGCCCGCCCAGTCGGGGTCGGACGGCAGGGGGTCCGACGGCGCGCCCTGGGTCGACGCGGACGCCCACCGCGTCGTCACCGCGTTCTCGCCGATCCGCTGGAGCGCGAGCTCGACGGCGCGGTCGAAGCCGACGAGACCCTCCGGCGGGTCGGGCACGTAGGCGGCGACGTCGTGGTCCTTGCAGACGACCTCGTGGACGAGGCTCTCGACGAGCGGGCGGGCGATGGCGTTGGGGACGGGCGTGACGACGCCGACCCAGTGGCTCGACAGGTTCGGGGTGAGGACGTTGACCGGGAGGACGACGCGCCGCGGCAGCCCGGCGACCTTGGCGTAGCGCAGCATCATCTGCTTGTACGTCAGGACGTCCGGACCGCCGATGTCGAAGGACCGGCTGACGTCGGCCGGCATCGACGCGCTGCCGACGAGGTAGCGCAGCACGTCCCGGATGGCGATCGGCTGGATGCGGGTGTTGACCCAGCGCGGCGTCACCATGATCGGCAGCCGCTCGGTGAGGTAGCGCAGCATCTCGAACGACGCCGAGCCGGAGCCGAGGATCACCGCCGCCCGAAGCACCGTCGTCGGGACGCCGCTGGCGAGGAGGATCTCCCCGACCTCCTTGCGCGAGTCGAGGTGCCGCGAGAGCACCTCGCCCTCGGGGTAGAGGCCGCCGAGGTAGACGATCCGGCCGAGGCCGGCCTCGCGCGCCGCGCGGCCGAACGCCAGCGCGGTGCGCCGGTCCGTCGACTCGAACCGCGGCCCGCTGCCGAGGCTGTGGATGAGGTAGTAGGCGACGTCGACGCCGTCCATCGCGGCGCGGACCTGGTCGACGTCGGACGCGTCGGCCTTGACCAGGTCGACGTCGCCGGCCCACGTGCGGTCCCGCAGCCGCTCGGGGTGCCGGGCGAGGGCCCGGACCCGCCAGCCCGCCGCGAGGAGCTCGGGCACGAGCCGCCCGCCGATGTAGCCGGTGACGCCGGTGACGAGGGCGAGGCGGCCCGAGCCGTCCTCGAGGTCGGCGCTCGTCACCTGGGCGTCGTCGGGCGTGCCGGTCGCGTCGCTGGGCATGCCCCGAGTGTCTCGGCGCATCGGGGGCGGCGCGACTCGGCCTCAGCCCTGCGCAGGGTCCTGGCCGGCCGCGCCGGGTGCCGCCGGCTCGGGCCGCATCCACAGCATCCGCTGCGGCAGAGGGATCTCCACGCCCTCGGCGTCGAAGCGGGCCTGGAGCCGGCTGCGCAGCTCCCGGGCGACCTCCCACTGCTGCAGCGGCTGGGTCTTGACGACGAGGCGGACGACGACGCCGTCCGGCTGCATCGCCTCGATGCCCCACACCTCGGGCTCCTCGAGGAGCATCGGCGCCCACTGCTGCTCCGAGCGCAGGCCCTGGGCGACGTCGAGCATGATGGCCTTCACGCGCTCGACGTCCTCGCTGTAGGCGATGAGCAGGTCGAGCACCGCCCGTGCCCAGCCCTGGGACTTGTTGCCGACCCGGAGCACCTCGCCGTTGCGGACGTACCAGACCGTGCCCTCGACGTCGCGCAGCCGGGTGACCCGCAGCCCGACGGCCTCGACCGAGCCGGCGGCCTCGCCGAGGTCGACGACGTCGCCGACGCCGTACTGGTCCTCGAGGAGCATGAAGATGCCGGACAGGAAGTCCTTGACGAGCGTCTGCGCGCCGAAACCCAGTGCGACACCGGCGATCCCGGCGCTCGCGATGAGCGGGGCGATGTTGTAGCCGAGCTCGCCGAGCACCATGAGGAGCAGCACGACCCCGATGACGCCGGTGACGATGCTCTTGAGCACCGAGGCGAGCGTGCGGGCCCGCTGCGCCCGGCGGGCGGAGGCGAGCGGGCTCGCCGCGAGCAGGGCCGTCGCACTCGACAGGCGCTCGTCGAGCCGGCCGAGCCCGGCGCGGCCCTCGGCCACCTTCTCGGCGGTCCGGTCGACGACCCGGTGCAGGACGAACCGCACGAGGTAGCCGATGAGGAGGATCACCGCGATCCGCAGCGGGGTGCCGACGAGGAACTCCACCGTGCGCCCGACGCCGCGGCTGCCCGTGACGTCGGTGACCCAGCCGCACAGGGCCGACCCGCTCTCGCAGCGCTGCTGCGCCGTCTCCAAGGGGCTCGTCGTCGACGTGCCCGTGGGGGTCGGGGTCGGGGTCGTCGAGGCGAGCAACGGCGGCACGAGGGAGGTCAGCAGGGTCAGGGCTCCAGTCCGGTGTGGTGGGCGGCGAAGGCGAGGGTCTGCGACGACAGCGTCACGGTGCGGGACAGGGCACGGGCGCCGTGCCCCACGTTGAGCTCACGGCGGATGAGGACGGGGCGCTGCGCCGGCGACGACGTCGTCGCGAACTGCAGTGCGGCGCAGAGCTTGCGGGCGTGCAGCGGGTCCACGCGGGTGTCGCCGTCGAAGACGGTGAAGAGCACCGCCGGGTCGGCGGTGCCCGGGCGCACCCGGTGGTAGGGGCTGTACGACAGGAGCCACCCGAGCTGCTCGGCGTCCTCCGCCGTGCCGTACTCCTCGTTCCACGTCGCCCCGAGGCCGAAACGCTCGTAGCGCACCATGTCGAGCAGCGG
>JBQGCR010000484.1:0-1669 GCA_052038585.1 Kineosporiaceae bacterium | reverse complement strand
CACCGACGAGAACCGTTGCGCCGTCGGCGATCCCGGCGACCGCCTCGTCCGGGTCGGCGCAGACCGTGACGCTCACGCCGTCACCCCCGCCGTGACGTTCTCCAGGACGACGGCGAGCCCCTGGCCCACGCCGATGCAGATCGCCGCCACGCCCCAGCGCTCGCCGGTCGCGGCGAGCCGGGCGGCGAGCGTGCCGAGCACCCGGCCGCCGGACGCCCCGAGCGGGTGGCCGATCGCGATGGCCCCGCCCCAGGCGTTGACGACGCCCGGGTCGCGCAGGCCGTCCCGGGTCCACGTGTCGACGCACGCGAGGGTCTGCACCGCGAACGCCTCGTTGAGCTCGACGGCGCCGACGTCGCGCCAGCCGATCCCGGCCCGGGCGAGGGCCCGGGCCGCGGCCTCGACCGGGGCGATCCCGAAGCGGGTCGGCTCGTTCGCCGCCGCGCCCCGCCCCGCGACCCGGGCGACCGGGTCGAGCCCGAGCCGTCCGGCGGCCGCCTCCGAGCCGAGGAGGACGGCGGACGCCCCGTCGGTGAGCGGCGAGGCGTTGCCCGCGGTGATCGTGCCGTCGGGCCGGAAGGACGGCGTGAGGCCCGCCAGCGTCTGCGGCGTCGAGCCCGGCCGGATCGTCTCGTCCCGGGCGAGGTCGGCGCCGGGGACGGCGACGACGAGGGCGTCGTACGCGCCGGCGTCCCAGGCGGCGGCCGCCCGCGTGTGGGACAGCGCCGCGAACTCGTCCTGCCGCTCCCGGGAGATGCCGGTGACGTCGGCGAGCTGCTCGTTGCACTCGCCGAGCGAGACGGTCCACTCCTTCGGCATCGCCGGGTTGACCAGGCGCCAGCCGAGGGTCGTCGAGACGGCGGTGACGTCGCCCGCCGGGAAGCCCCTGGTCGGCTTGGGCAGCACCCACGGCGCGCGCGTCATCGACTCGACGCCGCCGGCGACGACGACGTCGGCGTCGCCCGTGTCGATCGCCCGCGAGGCGATCATCGCCGCGTCGAGCGAGGACCCGCACAGCCGGTTGACCGTCGTCGCGGGCACCGACGTCGGCAGCCCGGCGAGGAGGACGGCCATCCGGGCGACGTTGCGGTTGTCCTCCCCCGCCTGGTTCGCGCAGCCCCAGACGACCTCGTCGACGGCGTGCGGGTCGAGGTCGGGGGCGTGCGCGAGGACGCCGCGCAGGGCGGTCGTCGCGAGGTCGTCGGGCCGGACGCCGGCGAGCCCGCCGCCGAAGCGGCCGAACGGGGTCCGGGCCGAGGCGTAGAGGAAGGTCGTCACGCCCCGACGCTACGCGCGGCGACTCATATGCTGAAGTACTTGTCAGCGGCACGATCCATAAGCCGCAGGTCTGGATGGGAGGAGCCGTGGTGGAGCTGCGCCACCTGCGCTACTTCGTCGCCGTCGCGCGCGAGCGGCACTTCGGCCGCGCCGCCGCGCACCTGCACCTCGCGCAACCGGCTCTCTCGCAGCAGGTCCGGGCGCTCGAGGCCGAGCTCGGCGTGCGCCTGCTCGACCGGACGACCCGCCGGGTGGACCTCACGGCGGCCGGCGAGGCCTTCCTCGCCCGCGCCGAGGACATCCTCCGCGGGGTCGAGGAGGCGGGCCACGAGGCGCGCCAGGTCGACGCCGGGCTCGTCGGCCGGATCACCGTGGGCTGCGTCGGCTCGGC
>JBQGCR010000483.1:0-5927 GCA_052038585.1 Kineosporiaceae bacterium | reverse complement strand
CGGCTTCACCGTCCGGGTCGAGAACACCTCCGACGGCGTGCGCTACCGGGTCCGCGGCGTCAAGCCCGAGCGCTGGGTGCGCCAGACCGACTTCTCCAACGACGAGGCCGTCGGCTACCTCGCCGACCGGCTCGCCCGGCTGGGCGTCGAGGACCAGCTCTTCAAGGCCGGCGCCGTGGCGGGCGCCGAGGTGGTCATCGGCTCCGACGACGGCGGCGTCGTCTTCGACTGGGAGCCGACCCTCATCGCCGGCGCCGGGGCGATCGCCGCCCCGCGCGGCAGCGACCTGCGCCTGGAGGACTCCTGGCGGCCGACCCGGGAGGCCAAGCGCGAGGTGTACGAGGCCCGCCGGGTCGCCAAGCGCGAGGCCCGGGCCGAGCTCGCCGCCGAGCGGGACGCCGGCCGCTGGACCGAGCCGGACGCGCTCGCCGCGGGCGACGACGGCGACGACCACCGCGCATGAGCCCCCCCACCCCGGGCCGCGGCCCGGCGCAGGCTCTCGCCGCGGCCCGGGACGCGCTGCGCACGGCCCCGCGCGTCGTCGTCAAGGTCGGGTCGTCCTCGCTGACGACCGCCCGGGGCGGGATGGACGCCACCCGGATCGGCGCGCTGGTCGACGCCCTCGCCGGGCGGCGGCTCGCCGGCGCCGAGGTCGTCCTCGTGTCCTCCGGCGCCATCGCCGCTGGGCTCGCGCCGCTCGGACTGCCCCGGCGCCCGCGCGACCTCGCGACCCAGCAGGCGGCCGCGAGCGTCGGCCAGGGGCTGCTCGTCGCCCGCTACACCCAGGCCTTCGCCGGCCACGGCCTCACCGTCGGCCAGGTGCTGCTCACCGCCGACGACGTCGTCCGGCGCACCCACTACACCAACGCCCGCCGGACGCTGTTCCGGCTGCTCGGGCTCGGCGTCGTCCCCGTCGTCAACGAGAACGACACGGTGGCGACCCAGGAGATCCGCTTCGGCGACAACGACCGGCTCGCCGCGCTCGTCGCCCACCTCGTCCAGGCCGACGCCCTCGTGCTGCTCTCCGACGTCGACGCCCTCTACGACGGGCCGCCCGGGCGGCCCGGGGGGCGCCGGGTGCCGCTCGTGCGCGGGCGCGCCGACCTCGACGGCGTGCGGGTCGGGTCCGTGGGCCGGGCCGGTGTCGGCACCGGCGGGATGGTGACGAAGGTCGAGGCCGCGGCGATCGCGACCGGCGCCGGCATCCCGACGCTGCTCACCGCCGCACCGCTCGTCGGCCCCGCCCTCGCCGGGGAGGACGTCGGCACGTGGTTCACCCCGACCGGCCGCCGGACGACGAGCCGGCTCCTCTGGCTGGAGCACGCCGCGCGCTCGGCCGGCCGGGTCGTCCTCGACGACGGCGCGGTGAGCGCCGTCACCGAGCGGCGCACGTCCCTGCTCCCGGCCGGTGTCACGGGTGTCGAGGGCGACTTCGCCGCCGGCGACCCGGTCGACCTCGTCGACCAGCGGGGCGCCGTCGTCGCCCGCGGCCTGGTCAACTACGACGCCGCGGACCTGCCCGCGCTCATGGGCCGCTCGACCCGCGAGCTCGCCCGCGAGCTCGGCGCGGAGTACCAGCGCGAGGTGGTCCACCGCGACGACCTCGTCGTCCTGCGCCGCGCCGCCGCCGGGTGACCCGGCCCCCGGGACGACTCGCCGACGCGCGATCTGGGCGTTCACCCTCCGCGCCGGGGGCGGACCTGATGGACTAGGGCCGTGCGCGACGACGACGGCCTGGCGGTGCTGCCGGCCTCAGCGGGGGTCAGGCTGCGCGTCGTGCCCAACCAGCTCGAGCACACGGACGAGGGGGCGGTCGCCATGGGTGAACCCGTCCTGTGGTTCGTCACCGTGACCGTCACCGGTCCCGCGCAGGAGCCGTGCACCGTCCGCGAGGCGCTCGAGCGGCTCACCCTCGAACGGCCCTTCGCCGTCTCGGCGCGCTTCGCCGCCGACCGGGCGGAGGTGACGTACTGGGACGAGGCCGAGGACGTCGCCGTCGCCGCCGCCCAGGGCCTGCGGATGTGGAGCGACCACCAGGCGAGCGCCGGGCTGCCGCAGTGGCGGGTCGTCGGGCTCGAGGTGGTCGACCGGGACACCGCGCGGCTGCGCCGCGAGCGGCTCGTCGAGCCCCAGCTGCGGGTCCTCGGCGAGATCCGGCCGTACGACGACTGACGCTGCGGCCGTAGGCTGGTCACCATGACGGTGACCGACGCCCGCACCTCCGCAGCGACCGACGACGTCGTCCGCGACGCCGTCCTCGACACCTGCCGCGCCGCCCGCGAGGCGGCCCGGGTGCTCGCGACGGCGCCGCGCTCGGTCAAGGACGCCGCGCTGCGCGCCGTCGCCGACTCCCTCGTCGCGAGCACCGACGCGATCGTCGCCGCGAACGCCGCCGACCTCGAGCGCGGGGAGCGCGAGGGGCTGCCCGTCCCGTTGCGCGACCGGCTGCGCCTCGACGCCGCGCGCGTCGCCGCGATCGCCGACGCCGTGCGCGCCGTCGTCGGCCTGCCCGACCCGGTCGGCGAGGTCGTCCGCGGCTCGACGCTGCCGAACGGCCTGCGGCTCACGCAGGTCCGCGTGCCGATGGGCGTCGTCGGGATGGTCTACGAGGCCCGGCCGAACGTCACCGTCGACGCCGCGGTCCTCGCGCTCAAGAGCGGCAACGCCGCGGTGCTGCGCGGCGGCTCGGCGGCGCAGTCGACGAACGAGGTGCTCGTCGCGGTGATCCGCGACGCGCTCGCCGGCGCCGGCCTGCCGGCCGACGCGGTGACGACGATCGACGCGTGGGGTCGCGAGGGCGTCGTCCACCTCATGCGCGCCCGCGGGCTCGTCGACCTCCTCGTGCCGCGCGGGGGAGCGGGGCTCATCCGCACCGTCGTCGAGAGCTCGACCGTGCCGGTCATCGAGACGGGGACGGGCAACTGCCACGTCTACGTCGACGCGTCCGCCGACCTCGACCAGGCGCTCGACGTCGTGCTCAACGCCAAGACCCGGCGGGTCAGCGTGTGCAACGCCGCGGAGACCCTGCTCGTCCACGCCGACCTCGCGGGCACGTTCCTGCCGCGGGTCCTGCAGTCCCTGGCCGGGGCCGGCGTCCGGCTGCACACCGACGAGCGCGCGGGGGCCGCCGCGGCCGCCGCGGGCGTCGCGAGCGAGCCGGCGACCGACGACGACTGGGCGACCGAGTACCTCGCCGAGGAGATCGCCGTCGGCGTCGTCGACTCCCTGGACGCCGCGGTCGAGCACATCCGGACGTGGTCCAGCGGGCACACCGAGGCGATCTGCACGTCCGACCTGCGTGCGGCGGACCGCTTCGTCGCCGAGGTGGACTCGGCCGTCGTCGCCGTCAACGCCTCGACCGCCTTCACCGACGGCGGGGAGTTCGGCCTCGGTGCCGAGGTCGGCATCTCCACCCAGAAGCTCCACGCCCGCGGCCCGATGGGCCTGGCCGAGCTCACGTCGACGAAGTGGGTCGTGCGCGGCGACGGGCACACCCGCCCCTGACCCTCAGGCGTCGTCGAGGGAGTCGTGCGCGACGAAGTACGACGGCCGGCCCTGGAGCTGGGTGTAGAGCCGGCCGACGTACTCGCCGAGCAGGCCCAGGCACAGGAGCTGGACGGCGCCGACCCCGGCGACGGCGACGAAGGTCGACGTCCAGCCGGGGACGACGGCCCCGGTCACCCAGGCGACGAGGGCGTACGCGAGCAGCAGCGTCGTCACGAGCGCGCCGCCGAGCCCGAACCACGTCGCCAGGCGCAGGGGAGCGGTCGAGAAGCCGGTGAGGCTGTCGACGGTCAGCCGCAGCATCCGGCCGAGCGGGTACTTCGTGCGGCCGGCGACCCGCTCGGCACGCACGTAGGGCACCCGCGCCGAGGGGAAGCCCAGCGCCGGCACGACGAGCCGCAGCACGCGGTGGTGCTCGGGCAGGCCGTTGACCGCGTCGACGGTGGCCCGGCTCATGAGCCGGTAGTCCCCGGCGTGGGCGGGCACGCCCGGACCGACGGCGCGGCGCATCGCCCGGTAGTACGCCCCGGCGGTGAGCCGCTTGAACGCCGTGTCGCTCGACCGGTCGCCCCGGACGGCGTAGACGACGTCGACCGGGTCGCCGCCCTCCCCGCCGCCCTCCCCGCCGCCCCGGGCGGCGGCGAGCAGGTCGGGCACGAGCTCGGGCGGGTCCTGCAGGTCCGCGTCGAGGGTGACGACCCAGGCGCCGCGGCTGCGGGCGAGCCCGGCCGACAGCGCCGCCTGGTGGCCGGCGTTGGCGCGCAGCCGCAGGACGCGCAGCTGCGGCCAGTCCCGCCGCTCCTTGGCCAGGAGCACCGGCGTGGCGTCGGTGCTGCCGTCGTCGACGGCGAGCACCTCGTAGGGGACGGCGAGCCCGTCGAGCACCGGCCGGAGCCGGGCGACGAGCAGCGGCCACGCCTCCTGCTCGTCGTAGAGCGGGACGACGACGGACAGCTCGACACGGGCGTCGTCCGTCCCCGCCATGCGTCCCTCCTCACGGTGCCGCCGTCCGGGCGCCGGGGCCGTCCGTGCGAAGATGAGCCCAGCACGCGCCCCTCCCGGGAGCCGTCCCGGGTGCCGGGCCAGCCTAACCGGGGCCCCCGAGGCAGGAAGGACCGCCGACGATGATCTCCAGCGCCCTCGTGACGGCCGCTCTCGCGGCGTCGACCGCGACCGAGGAGGAGGCGCACGCCCTCCCCGCGGAGCCGTGGGTGTTCGGCGTCGTGTCCCTGATCGTCTTCGCCGCGCTGTTCGCCGTCACCTGGGCGTTCCGCAGCGTCGGCCACAAGCACTGACGTCCGGCGCGGTCGTGGGACCGCACGACGGCCGGCCGCTCCGGCTGGGCGTCATGGGCGGCACGTTCGACCCGGTCCACCACGGTCACCTCGTGGCCGCGAGCGAAGTCGCGAGCGTCTTCGCTTTGGATGAGGTCGTGTTCGTGCCGACAGGTGAACCGTGGCAGAAGAGCGACCGCGGCGTCTCCCCGGCGGAGGACCGCTACCTCATGACGGTCATCGCGACCGCGTCGAACCCGCGGTTCACGGTGAGCCGGGTGGACGTCGACCGTGACGGCCCGACCTACACCGTCGACACCCTGCGCGACCTCCAGGAGGCGCGGCCGGGCGCCGAGCTGTTCTTCATCACCGGCGCCGACGCGCTCGCGCAGATCCTGTCCTGGAAGAACTCCGAGGACCTCTTCGAGCTCGCCCACTTCATCGGCGTCACGCGGCCCGGGCACGTCCTCGACGACCACGGGCTGCCGGCCGAGCGGGTCAGCCTCATGGAGGTGCCGGCCCTGGCGATCTCCTCGACCGACTGCCGCGAGCGGGTCTCGCGCGGGGAGCCGGTCTGGTACCTCGTCCCCGACGGCGTCGTGCAGTACATCGCCAAGCACGGTCTCTACCGCGCCGACCCCGACGCCGCACCCTCCGGAGCCCGGGAGACGCCGTGAGCGCGCCTGAGCGGCCGCGCCCGCCGGCGCCCGACGACACGGTGCTGCTCCCCGCGGCCCGCGGCGAGCGCCGCCGGCGGCTGGAGGAGGAGCGCCGCCTCGCCGCGCTCGCGGCCCAGGAGGACGCCCTGCACGCCGCCCACCGCGCCGCGCCGGAGCCGATGCGCCGGCCGCGGGAGCGCGAGACGGAGCCGACGTCGTCCGTGCCCGTCATCCGTCCGCCCGTGCGCCCGCCGACGCCGGAGGAGGCCCGCGCGGCAGGGCCGGTCGCGGGCGACGACGTCCCGCAGCCCCGGCTCCCGTCGGGGGACGACGCCCGGACGGGCCGCGTCCCGACGGCCCGCGCGCGGGTCAACCGCGAGCGCCCGATGACCCCGCGGCACAGCGCGGCGGCCGGCTCGGGCGAGGTGCCCCCGCCGCGCGACCGGACGCTCAGCGCGCTGCTCGTCGCCGTCCTCGTCGTCGGGCTCGC
>JBQGCR010000482.1:0-2634 GCA_052038585.1 Kineosporiaceae bacterium | reverse complement strand
CCGTTCTCGATCCGGTCGCCCTGGTTCAGCCGGTACGGCGCGATGATGTAGCGCTTCTCGCCGTCCGCGTAGTGCAGCAGCGCGATGCGCGCCGTGCGGTTGGGGTCGTACTCGATGTGCGCGACCTTCGCCGGCACGCCGTCCTTGTCGTGCCGACGGAAGTCGATGACACGGTAGGCGCGCTTGTGGCCACCACCGACGTGACGCGTGGTCACGCGCCCGGAGGAGTTGCGGCCGCCGCTCTTGCTCAGGGGGCGGACCAGCGACTTCTCGGGCTCGGTCCGGGTGACCTCGACGAAGTCGGCGACGGACGAGCCGCGCCGGCCCGGCGTCGTCGGCTTGTACTTACGGATTCCCATGGGATGTCTGTCCTCGAGTGCTCGTCTTCAGCGGTGCGCCGTCAGGCGACCGGCCCGCCGAAGATGTCGATGGTGCCTTCCTTGAGCGTGACGATCGCGCGCTTGGTGTCCTTGCGCTTGCCGAGGCCGACGCGCGTGCGACGCGCCTTGCCGACCCGGTTGATCGTGTTGACGGAGGCCACCTTGACGCCGAACACCTTCTCGACGGCCAGGCGGATCTCGGTCTTGTTGGCCCGCGGGTCGACGAGGAACGTGTACTTGTTCTCGTCGAGCAGGCCGTAGCTCTTCTCGGACACCACCGGCGCGAGCAGGATGTCGCGGGGGTCCTTGTTCACAGCGCCCAGGTTGCTCACTGCGCCGCCTCCGTCTCGCTCTGCTCGGCCTCGGTCGAGGTCGCGCTGGCCGTCGCACCCTTGCCCGACGCCGGCCCGGCGACGAACGCGGCGAGCGCGCCCTGCGTGAACACGACGTCGTCGCTGACGAGCACGTCGTAGGTGTTCAGCTGGTCCCACGCGATGGCGTGCGCGGTGCCGAGGTTGCGCAGGCTGAGCCACGTCACGGCGTCGTCACGCTCGACGACGACGAGCAGGTTCTTGCGCTCGCTCACGTTGGCCAGCGCCGCGGCCGCCGCCTTCACCGACGGGGTGTCCCCGTCGACGACGCCGGTGAGCACGTGGACGCGGCCGTGACGCGCACGGTCGGACAGCGCGCCGCGCAGCGCGGCGGCCTTCATCTTCTTGGGGGTCCGCTGCGTGTAGTCGCGCGGCTGGGGGCCGTGCACCGTGCCACCGCCGGTGAACTGCGGCGCGCGGGTCGAGCCCTGGCGGGCCCGGCCGGTCCCCTTCTGCTTGTACGGCTTCTTGCCGCCACCGCGGACCTCGCCGCGCGTCTTCGTCGCGTGCGTGCCCTGGCGGGCGGCCGCGAGCTGGGCGACGACGACCTGGTGGATCAGCGGCACGTTCGTCTGGACGTCGAACAGCGCCTCGGGAAGCTCGGCCGTACCGGCCTTCTTGCCGGCGGGGTCGAGGACGTCGATCGTGGGCATCGCGGTCAGGCCCCCTTCGCGGCGGTCTTGACGAGGACGACGCCGCCCTTGGGCCCGGGCACCGCACCCTTGATGAGGAGCAGGCCGCGCTCGGCGTCGACCCCGTGCAGGGTCAGGTTCTGGGTGGTCTGGCGCACGTTGCCCATCCGGCCCGCCATGCGCAGGCCCTTGAAGACCCGGCCCGGCGTGGAGCAGCCGCCGATGGAGCCCGGCTTGCGGTGGTTGCGGTGCGCACCGTGCGAGGCGCTCACGCCGGCGAAGCCGTGACGCTTCATGACGCCGGCGGTGCCCTTGCCCTTCGTCGTGCCGACGACGTCGACGTCCTGGCCGGCCTCGAAGGCCTCGACCGTGACCTCCTGGCCGAGGGCGTACTCGCCCGCGTCGGCCGTGCGGAGCTCGACGAGGTGGCGGCGCGGCGTGACGCCGGCCTTCTCGAAGTGGCCCGACATGGGCTTGTTCACCTTGCGGGGGTCGATCGCGCCGAAGGCGATCTGGACGGCGTCGTAGCCGTCGGTGTCAGCGGTCCGGACCTGCGTCACGACGCAGGGACCGGCCTGGACGACCGTCACCGGCACGAGGCGGTTGTCGGCGTCCCAGACCTGCGTCATGCCGAGCTTGGTGCCCAGCACTCCCCGGACGGCGGTGATCTGCTTCGTCATCGCGTCGTCCCTCAGAGCTTGATCTCGATGTCCACGCCGGCGGGCAGGTCGAGACGCATGAGCGAGTCCACCGTCTTGGGCGTGGGGTTGATGATGTCGATGAGCCGCTTGTGCGTACGCATCTCGAAGTGCTCGCGGCTGTCCTTGTACTTGTGCGGAGAACGGATCACACAGAACACGTTCTTCTCCGTCGGCAGCGGCACCGGGCCGGCCACGGTCGCACCGGTCCGGACGACCGTGTCGACGATCTTGCGCGCCGAGCTGTCGATGACCTCGTGGTCGTAGGCCTTCAGCCTGATGCGGATCTTCTGTCCCGCCATGGCGTCGCTGTGCTCTCTTCCTGACGAACGTCTGCTGTCTGGTGGTGGTCCGCCGACCCCCGAGGTCGGGCGTGTCGCGCGCCGGAGCGCACGTCGCCGCAGGGCAGAGTTCTGCCCGGGCCTCTTGCTGGGTCGTCGTCCCGGCCTCCGCCGGCGCCCGCACGGAGGTGTCCGTGTCAGGCAACTTGCCTAGTCTGCCAGACCCGACAGGGCCTTGGCGAATCCGCCTCCGGCCGCCCCCGCGGCCCGCC
>JBQGCR010000481.1:0-6872 GCA_052038585.1 Kineosporiaceae bacterium | reverse complement strand
TGCATGATCAGCACTTAACCGTCCATGAGCACCGCTCGACCGTGCATGATCACGGGTTGAGGGTGGTGCGGAGGACCGCGGCCACCTGGTGGAGGTAGCGGGCGACGACCTCACGGTCGGACGGGGAGAGGGCGGCGGCGGGGACGTCGAGGGCCTCGACGAGGGGGCGGACGACGGCCAGCGCGTCCACCCAGCCCGTCTCGGTGAGCTCGACGACGCGGCGGCGGGCGTCGGTGGGGTGGGGGAGGCGGCGCACGTGCCCCGCGGCCTCGAGCCGGTCGAGCAGGACCGTCGTCGCGGCGGTCGTCAGGTCGAGCCGGGCGGCGATGTCGACGGGGCCGAGCGGGCCCGCGATGAGGTGCTCGAGCGCCCGCAGGTCGTTGACGCCGACGCCCATCCGGCGGGCCATCGCCGGCCGGAGGTGGTCGGCCGCGCCGAGCACCTCGCGCAGCGCGTCCTCGACGTCGCGCGCTTGCTCCTGCCGGGCCCGCGCCCAGACGAGGTCGGGGTGCCCCGCTGCATCCGAGGCGCCCTCGGTTGGCGAAGAGTCGCTAGAGCGTTTAGCGTTCATCGCTAGACAGTCTAGCAATCGGCTGACCAACGACCACCGGAAGGACCCCGGCGATGTCCCTCACCGCCCACGTCTCGCGCCGTCTCGCGGCCTGGCTCACCGTCCTCGGCGCCCTCGCGGTGACCGTGCTCGTCTTCCTCCTCCCCGTCCCGGACCCGGTCGCGGGCGGCTCGTCCTCCGGGCTGTCGGAGGACACGCAGTCCGTCCAGGTCGAGCGGCTGCGCGAGCAGCTGCCGTCGGCCGACGTCGACGCCGCGCTCGTCGTCGCGAGCCGCCCGGACGGCGGGGGGCTGGGCCCGGCCGACCTCGAGGGCGTCACCGCGGCCACCCGGGCCGTGGCCGACCAGGCCGTCGGCGGGCAGGTACCGCCGCCGCAGGTCTCGCCGGACGGCACGGTGGCCCTGGTCCCCGTGCCGCTCGACGTCACCGGCGGCGACGAGGCGGTCGCCGAGCAGGTCGACGCCCTGCGCGAGACGCTGCTCGACGCGCGTCCCGACGGCGTCGAGCTCGAGGTGACCGGCGGGCCGGCCTTCACCACCGACCTGACCAAGGTCTTCGAGGGTGCCGACGTGCGGCTGCTCGCCTTCACGGCCGCCGTCGTCGCCGTCCTGCTCCTCGTCACCTACCGCAGCCCGTTCCTCTGGGTCGTGCCGCTCGTCGTCGTCGCCCTGGCCGAGCAGACGACGCTGCGGCTCGTCGAGCAGGTGCTGCCCCGCCTCGACCTGCAGAGCGACGGCGCCGTCACGGGCATCACGAGCGTGCTCGTCTTCGGCGCCGCGACGAACTACGCCCTGCTGCTCATCTCCCGCTACCGGGAGCAGCTCCGCCTGCGGGAGAACCGGTTCGAGGCGATGCGCATCGCGCTGGCCCGGTCCGGCGAGGCGATCCTCGCCAGCGGGGGCACGGTCGTGCTCTCGGTGCTCACGCTCCTGCTCGCGAGCATCTCCTTCAACCGCGCCCTGGGCCTGGCGAACGCGATCGGCATCCTCGTCGCCATGCTCACCGGGCTCGTCGTGCTGCCCGCCGTGCTCGTGCTCTTCGGCCGCTGGGTCTTCTGGCCGCTCGTGCCGCGCGTCGGCTCGACCGGCAGCGAGGGCCGGGTCTGGGGCCGGCTCGGCGAGGTCGTCGCCCGGCGTCCCCGCAGCGTCGCCGTCGCCGGCGTCGCCCTCCTCGCGGTCCTCGCCTCGGGCGGGCTCGGGCTGACGACGGGCCTGTCGGCGAGCGAGCAGTTCCGCGAGAAGCCCGAGGCGGTCACCGCGCTGGAGACCCTGTCGACGGCCTTCCCGGCGGGCGCGAGCGGCCCGCTCGCCGTCATGACGACGCCGGACGAGGTCGACGAGGTCGTCCGGACCGCCTCCGGCGTCGAGGGCGTCGCCTCGGCCCGGCCCGGCGAGATCGCCGGCGACGTCGCGCCGGGCGACGTCGTCCTCGAGGCCGAGCCGGGCAGCGAGGCGTCCTTCGAGGCGGTGCGGGACCTGCGCGAGTCGCTCGCCCCCGCGGGGGCGCTCGTCGGCGGGGAGGTCGCGAGCGACCTCGACCGCAAGGACGCCGAGGCGCGCGACCGCGCCGTCGTCATCCCGCTCGTCCTCGTCCTGGTGCTCGCGGTGCTCGTCGTGCTCCTGCGCTCCCTCGTCGCGCCGGTGCTGCTCGTCGCGACGGTCGTCGCGTCGTACTTCGCGAGCCTCGGCGCCTCGTGGCTGCTCTTCACGACGGTCCTCGACTTCCCGGCGCTCGACCCGGGCGTGCTGCTGCTGTCGTTCCTCTTCCTCGTGGCGCTCGGCGTCGACTACAACATCTTCCTCGTCACGCGGGCCCGGGAGGAGGCCGCGCACATCGGCACGCGGCCCGGCATGCTCGTCGCGCTGCGGGTCACGGGCGGCGTCATCACGAGCGCGGGCGTCCTCCTCGCGGCCGTCTTCGCGGTGCTCGGCGTCCTGCCGCTCATCACGCTGACGCAGATCGGCATCATCGTCTGCGTCGGGGTGCTGCTCGACACGCTCCTCGTGCGCACCGTCGTCGTCCCGGCGCTCGTCTTCGTCCTCGGGGACCGCTTCTGGCTGCCCTCGCGGCCGGCGGCGCGCCTGGACGAGGACGGCGAACCCGTTGCGGCGCAGCCGGTCCCGGCCCGGCCCTGACGGCGCCCTAGGATCGGGCCCGTGCCCCGACGCCCTCCCGCCGAGCCGCCGCACCCGCTGCCGCGCCCGGTCGTCGACAACCACGCCCACCTCGACCACACCCGGGCCGGTGACGACCCGGTGCCGGTCGGGCGGCTGCTCGACGAGGCCGGGGCGGCCGGCGTCACCCGGGTCGTCCAGATCGGCTGCGAGCTCGAGTCCGCCCGGTGGACCGTCGAGGCGGTGCAGGCCGACCGGCGGCTGCTCGGCGGGGTCGCGCTGCACCCGACGGAGGCGTCGGCGATCGCCGCCGCCGGCGGCGACGCGGCCCTCGACGCCGCGCTCGCCGAGATCGCCGGGCTGGCGCGGCACCCGAGAGTCCGGGTGGTCGGGGAGACCGGGCTCGACCACTACTGGGTCGGCGAGGACGACGGGGCCGGCCGGGCCGCGCAGGTGACGTCGTTCCGGGCGCACGTGCGCCTGGCCCGGCGGACCGGCCAGGTGCTCCAGGTGCACGACCGGGACGCCCACGACGCGGTGCTGCGCGTCCTCGACGAGGAGGACGCGCCGCGCCGGACGGTGCTGCACTGCTTCTCCGGGGACGTCGCCATGGCCCGGCACTGCGCCGAGCGGGGCTGGTACCTGTCCTTCGCCGGACCCCTGACCTACAAGCCGAACACGGCGCTGCGCGAGGCGCTCGCGGCGGTGCCGTTCGAGCAGGTGCTCGTCGAGACCGACGCCCCGTACCTCGCGCCCGTGCCGCACCGCGGCCGGCCGAACGCACCGGCGCTCGTCGGCCTCACCGTGCGCTGCATGGCCGAGGTGCTCGGGCGACCGCTCGAGGAGGTCTGCGAGCGGCTCGACGCGACGTCCGAGGCCCTCTACGGCCCCTGGTGAAACCTGATCGACGATTTTGTGACCGCTTTCACAGCACGGGTCCCGGACACCTGTACTGACCTGCGTCGATGACGCACCGCGCACGCCCGGAATGACCGGTTTGGACCCGCTCGGCGGTCACGAGGTCTGGACTGATATTGCGAAATGGTTACGGTGGAGCCTCGACAGCCGGGGTCGGCAGACCTCCGGAGGCCGTTCACGACCGGCATCGCGATGGGGAAGTCGTCGCTGCCACGACAGGGATGAAGGCGTCCCGCTCGGGGGACGTGACGGACATCCGGTCTGCCGTGCCCGGACGCACCAGGTCTGGAGCACTGTGCCCCTCACCATCCCGAGCTCCCTCCGCCTCACCTCGCGGGTCGGGCGCATCGCCGCCCAGGCCGCCGTGGTCACCGCCGTCGTCGGCGGCACCGTGGCCTACGCCCACGCCGACAAGACGGTCACGCTGAGCGTCGACGGCAAGACCTCCGAGGTCTCCTCGTTCGCCGGCACCGTCGGCGAGCTGCTCGAGCAGGAGGGCGTCTCGACCTCCTCCCGCGACCTCGTCGCCCCGGCCGTCTCCTCCGACCTCGACGAGGGCGACTCGGTCGTCGTCCGGTTCGCCCGGCCCTTCACCGTCACGGTGGACGGCGCGGAGCGCACCTACTGGACCACCGAGACCACCGTCGACGGGGCCCTGGCCGCCATGGGCCTGCGCGCCGACGGCGCGCGGCTGTCCGCCTCCCGCTCGCAGGCCATCGGCCGGCAGGGCCTCGACGTCACGATGTTCACGCCGAAGCGCGTCAACATCGCCGACGGCGCCGCCGCGCCGCGGGCCGTGACGACGACGGCTGCCACGGTCGCCGACCTGCTCGCCGAGCTGAAGCTCACGGTGCGCCCGAGCGACAAGCTCTCCCTCCCCGCGTCGACCCCGGTCACCGCGGGCCTCGGCGTCACCCTGACCCGGGTCGACGTCAAGCAGGGCTCGACCACCGAGAAGGTGCGTCACGAGACCCGCCGGACGAACTCGGACGACCTCTACGAGGGGACGACGAAGGTCGTCACCGCCGGCAAGGACGGCCTGCGCAAGGTGACCTACTCGCTCACCTACGTCAACGGCAAGGAGACCGCCCGCAAGGCCGTCGCCAGCACCGTCGTCACCGCGCCCGTCACCGAGGTCGTCGCCGTCGGGACGAAGGCGAAGCCGAAGGCCACGACCACCCGGTCGTCCTCGTCCTCCTCGTCGTCGTCGCGCTCGTCCTCGTACTCGGGCCCGTCGTCGACCGGCGGCAGCGCCGACAGCCTCAACTGGGCGGCGCTCGCCCGGTGCGAGTCCGGCGGCAACCCGCGCGCGGTCAACCCGAGCGGCAGCTACTTCGGGCTCTACCAGTTCAGCGTCTCGACGTGGCGCTCCGTGGGCGGCTCGGGCCTGCCGTCGGAGGCCTCGTCCTCCGAGCAGACCTACCGCGCCAAGCTGCTCTACGAGCGGGCCGGCGCCGGCCAGTGGCCGCACTGCGGCCCGCGGCTGTTCAGCTGACACCGCACCCGCACCGCACGACGGCCCGGTCCCCTCGCGGGGGCCGGGCCGTCGTGCGTGCGAGAGTGTCGCCGTGAGCGAGCCCAGCGTGCCCGGCGTCCGGCTGCTCGGGCCCGCCGAGGTCCGGGCCGTCGCCCAGCGGCTCGGCGTGCGCCCGACGAAGACGCTCGGGCAGAACTTCGTCCACGACGCGAACACCGTGCGCCGGATCGCGCGCCTGGCCGAGGTGGGGCCGGACGACGTCGTCGTCGAGGTCGGCCCCGGCCTCGGCTCGCTCACCCTCGCGCTGCTCGAGACCGGCGCGCGGGTCGTCGCCGTCGAGATCGACCCCGTCCTCGGGGCGGCCCTGCCCTCGACCGTCGAGGCGTACGCGCCCGGGGCGGCCGACCGCTGCGACGTCGTCCTGTCCGACGCCATGGCCGTGACGCGGCTGCCGCACAGCCCGACCGCGCTCGTCGCGAACCTGCCGTACAACGTCGCGGTCCCCGTCCTGCTGACGATGCTCGAGCGGTTCGGCTCGCTGCGCACCGCGCTCGTCATGGTCCAGGCGGAGGTGGCCGAGCGGCTCGCCGCCCGCCCCGGCGAGGCGGCCTACGGGGTGCCGTCGGTCAAGGCCGCCTGGTACGGGCACGTGAGCCGCGCCGGCCACGTGCCGCGCCAGGTGTTCTGGCCGGTGCCGAACGTCGAGAGCGGGCTCGTCGCGCTGCACCGGCGTCCCGCGCCGTCGACGACCGCCCGCCGCGAGGACGTCTTCGCCGCCGTCGACGCGGCCTTCTCCCAGCGGCGCAAGACGCTGCGCTCGGCCCTCGCGGCCTGGGCGGGCTCCAAGGACGACGCCGCCGCGCTGTGCGTCGCCGCCGGCGTCGACCCCGGGGCCCGCGGCGAGGCCCTCGGCCTCGACGCCTACGTCGCGCTCGCCGAGGCTGCGCAGGCCCGACGCCGGGCCGCGGACTAGGGTGAACCGGGTACCAGCCGGGGGAGCCAGCCGACGGAAGGGGCGCGCGCGCCGATGACGGTCGCCGAGGTCATGGTGCGCGCGCCGGCCAAGATCAACCTCGCGCTCGTGGTGGGGGGTCCCCGCGCCGACGGCTACCACGACCTCGCGACGGTCTTCCACGCCGTCTCGCTCTTCGACGACGTCACCGCGCGCGCCTCCGACGGGCTGCGGGTCACCGTCGAGGGCACGCACGCCGGCTCCGTCCCGACCGACCGGAGCAACCTCGCGGCGAAGGCGGCCCGGCTGCTCGCCCGCCGCGCCGGCGTCGAGCCGCACGTCCACCTGCACATCGCCAAGGGCATCCCCGTCGCGGGCGGCATGGCGGGCGGCTCGGCCGACGCCGCCGCCGCGCTCGTCGCGTGCGACGCGCTGTGGCGCACCGGGATGTCCCGGGCCGACCTGTCCGAGCTCGCCGCCGAGCTCGGCTCCGACGTCCCCTTCTCCCTGCTCGGCGGCACCGCCGTCGGCACCGGCCGCGGCGAGCGGCTCACCCCGGCGCTCGCCCGCGGCGAGTACCACTGGGGCGTCGCGCTGGCCGACTTCGGCCTCTCGACCCCGGCGGTGTACGGCGAGCTCGACCGGCTCCGCGAGGGCCGCGTCCTCGCCGAGCCGCGGGTGCCCGACGGCCTCATGAAGGCTCTGCGCTCCGGCGACGCCGAGGCCCTCGGCCACGCCCTCGACAACGACATGCAGCCGGCCGCCTGCTCGCTCGCGCCCAGCCTCGAGCGCACCCTCGCCGTCGGCCGGGACTACGGCGCCCTCGGCGGCGTCGTCTCC
>JBQGCR010000480.1:0-5143 GCA_052038585.1 Kineosporiaceae bacterium | reverse complement strand
GCGTGCGCGTCGACGGGACGACGTCGGTCCCCGCCGTCCCCGGGCGCTGGCCCCTCGTCGTCGTCCCCGGCACGTTCGCCGGCAACAACGTCCGGCTCGACACCGTGGCGGCGGCGCTCGCCGCGCGCGGCTACGCGACCGTCTGCTACGTCGAGCGGGGGTTCGGCGACAGCGAGGGGCTCGTCGACGCCGGCGGCCCGCGGGACGTCCTCGACGTCCGCGAGCTCGTGACGTGGGGCCTGGCCAACCTGCCCGCCGACCCGGCGCGGGTCGGCCTCGCGGGCCTGTCGTACGGCGCGGGGATCGCCCTGACCGCCGCGTCCCTCGACCCGCGGGTCAGGGCCGTCGCGGCGCTGTCCGGCTGGGCCGACCTGGGCGCCGCGCTCTACCCGAACCGCACGCGCGCGCGGCTCACGCTCGAGGCGCTCCTCGGCGTGCTCTACGTGACCGGCGGCGGGACGCCCAGCCCGCAGACGCAGAAGGCGTTCACCGACGCCATCGCCGGGCGCGACATCCCGGCGCTGCTCGACTTCGCGCGGGTCCGCTCGGCGACGACGTACGCCGCGCAGCTGGCCCGGCACGCGCCGGCGCTCTTCGTCGCCGAGCCGATGAACGAGTCGGTCTTCCCCGTCGACCAGACCGTCGCCTACTGGGAGGCGTACACCGCCGGCCCCAAGCACCTCGACCTGCGGGCGGGCGACCACGGCAACCAGGAGACGTCCGTCGTCGTCGACCAGGTGCCCGACACCTGGCTCCAGGCGTTCCGGTTCCTCGACGCCTACGTCGCGGGCACCGACCGGTCCTTCGCCGCGCAGGCGCCGGTGCGCGTCACGCCGCGCAGCCCGTCCGGCCCCCGGCCGGTCGAGGCGCGGACGACGACGCGGCCGCGTGCGCGGACCCGCCTGCACCTCGCGACGACGGCGGGGCCGCTCGGGGCGCGCCACGACCTGCGCCCCACGCCCGGCCCGGACGCGCAGCGGCTGCGGGAGGGCGACAACTGGCTCGTGCGCCCCGCGGTGCCGATGTGGACGTTCCTCACCGAGGTCGCCACGGGGACGCCGCCGTCGGTCTCCCTGCTGCTCGTCGACCCCACCGTGAGCTGCGTGTGGCGCGGGCCGCGCCTGACCGCGCCGCTGCGCTACCGCGGCGAGCTGCGGGCCCGGCTCGAGCTCACCCCGACCGCGGCGAGGGGCACCGTCGTCGTCCAGGTGCTCGACGTCGAGCCGCTCGGCCTGTCCGGGATGCTCGTCGCGCGCCAGCCGTGGAGCTGGGCCGGCGCGACCCCCGGCGTGCCGCTCGTCGCAGACTTCCGCCTGCCGTACAACGCGTTCGACCTGCCGGCCGGGCACCGCCTGGCCGTCGTCGTCAGCACCTCCGACGTCACGTGGGCGAGCGAGAACCCGCCGCTGTCCAGCGTGCTCGTCGGCCCCGCCTCGTTCGTCGACGTCCCGACGGCCTGACCCCCCCGCCCCGCCCGACCCTGCCGACCCCGTCCCGAGGAGGACCAGCCGTGCCCGACCCCGCACCGACCCGGCCGTCCCGGCCGTCCCGCCGCTCGGTCCTCGGGGCCGCCGCCGTCGCCGTCGCCGGGCCCGGCGCGCTGGCCACCGCCGCACGGGCCGCAGGAGTCCCGCTGCTGCCGGTGACGTCGTTCTCGCAGCAGATCCCCGTCCGGGACGGCGTCCTGCTCCAGGCGAGCGTCGCGCTGCCCCAGCGGGCCGGGCGCTGGCCCTTCGTCGTCCTGCCCGGCACCTTCGCCGGCGACTCGATCCGGCTCGACGCCGTGGGCAAGGCCCTGGCCGCGCACGGGTACGTGACGGTCGCCTACCTCGAGCGCGGCTTCGGCCGCAGCGAGGGCCTGGTCCAGGGAGCCGGACCGCTCGACGTCACCGACGTCGGCGACGTCATCACCTGGGCGCACGAGCGGCTCCCGGTGGACCGCCCTCGAACCGGGGCGGCAGGACTGTCCTACGGCGCGGGCATCGCCCAGCTCGCCGCGCTGGTCGACCCGAGGATCAAGGTCGTCGCGAGCCTGAGCGGCTGGTCGGACATGGTGCAGGCGTTCTACCCCAACCGCAGCCGTGCGGTCATGGCCTTCCAGGGGCTGCTCGTCGCCATGCTCGCGGTCGGAGGGGGGCGCCCGAGCCAGGAGCTGCTCGACGCCTTCACGAGCGGCATCGAGGGGACCGACGTCGCGCGGACGGTCACCTTCGGGCGCGCGCGGTCCGCGAGCACCCTGCTCGACACCGCCGCCGGGTCCCTCCGGGCCCGGTCGGTGCCGCTGTTCGTCTCGGTGCAGATGAACGAGACCGTCTTCCCCGTGGACCAGTCGCTGGACTTCTGGCGCGCCTGGCCCGGGCCCAAGCACCTCGACCTGCGGCCCGGGGACCACGCGAACGTCGAGCTCGTGGCGGTCGGCGACCGGGTCGGGCCCACGTGGGAGGAGGCGTTCCGCTGGTTCGACGCCCACCTCGCGGGCACCGACCCGTCCATGCTCGCCGAGCCCGCGGTGCGGGTGGTGCCGCGCAGCCCCTTCGGCTTCCGGCCCGTCGAGCGCGGGGCCGACGTCGTCCCGTCCCGGACGCGGCGGCTCTACCTGCGCACGGAGCCGGCGTTCCTCGGCCAGACGCTCACCCTCGGCGCCACGCCGGGACCGGCCGCGGCGAGGCTCCACGAGGGCGTCAACGTGGTGGCCCGGCCGCTGTTCCCGCTCTACCTCTACAGCGTCGAGGCCAACACGGGCATCCCACCGACGATCGGGTCGTCGTTCGTCGACGGTCGCGTCAGCCGGATGTGGACGACGCCGGTCCTCACCTCGACGCTGCGCCACCGCGGGGCGCTCGAGCTGGACCTGTGGCTGCGGCCGAGCGCCGCCCGCGGCTCCGTCGTCGCCCTCACCGTCGCCGTGCCGACCGTCCCGACCGAGCTCGTGCCGATCGCCCGGCAGCCGTACGCCTTCTCCGGCGCGACGCCGGGCCGGCCGCTGCGGGTCCGGTTCGCGCTGCCGTACAACGCGATCGACGTGCCCGCGGGGTACCGGCTCGGGGTCGTCCTGTCGACGTCCGACATCTCGTGGGCCACCCAGAACCCACCGGGGGCGACGATCGACGTCCTGCCCGAGTCCTCGGTGGTCGTGCCGCTGCGCTGATCAGGACGGGGTGCGGTCCGGGCCGTCCTCGTCCGGGGTCACGGTGTCGTCGCTCTCGCCGCGGGCCAGGCGCTCCTCCCGCTCGCGCTTGCGGCGCTCGAGGTCGAGTCGGAGCAGGAAGTCGGGGTCGTCGTCCGGGGCGACCGTGCGCGGCGCGGGACGGCCGCCGCCGCCGTCGCCGGGCCCGGACCGGCCGGCGAGCAGCCACGCCCCGGGACCGAGGAAGGGCACGAGCACGATGAGGACGAGCCACACCGGCTTGGGCAGCGCCCGCACGTCCGACGGCGCGGTGCGCAGGCAGTCGAGTGCGGCGTAGACCGTCAGGCCGACCGCGACGAGTGTGAGCACGACGCGCAGCATCCCTCCACTGTAGGTCGGTGCCGAGGCACCCGCCGACCCGAGCAGGGTCACGGTGGGCTAACGGTCCACGGGCCGGTCCGGTGCCGCGGCGGGCCTACCCTGGAGGGGTGAACCCCGTCGCCATGTACACGCTCCTGCGGCTCGGTCTCTTCGTCGCGTCGCTGGCCGTGCTCATCGTGCTCGGGGCGGGGGAGCTGCTCGCGCTCGTCCTCGCCGCCGTCATCTCCATGGCGCTGTCCTACGTGCTCCTGTCGCGCCAGCGCGAGGCGGTCGCCGACCGGCTCGCCCGCCGGGTCGCCGAGCGCCGGCTGCGCGCGTCGTCCGGCGCCGAGCAGGACGCCGACTACGAGGACCGGCTCGACGACGAGAACCGGCGCACCCCGCCCCCGGCCTGACCTCAGGCCGACGCGGCGAGCCCCGCGCCGAGCAGCAGCCCGTAGACGAGCGCGACCCGGCCGGTGTCGCGCAGCGCCGCGACGAGGGCGGGTCCACGCGCCCCGCGGGCGACGGTCGAGACCGCCCGGACCCCGGGGACCGCGGCGAGCAGCGCGACGAGCGCCCGGGGGTGGCCGAGGACGGCGACGACGACGGCGCACGCGGCGGCGGCCGCGAGGAGCCCGGCGAAGAGCAGCCGCGTCGCGCGGTCACCGAGCCGGACGGCGAGGGTGCGCTTGCCGCTCACCGCGTCGGTCGGGATGTCGCGCAGGTTGTTGACGACGAGCAGGGCGCAGGCGTTGGCGCCCACCCCGACGGCGCCCGCCCACGCCGGCCCGGTGAGCGTGCCGACCTGGGTCCACGTCGTGCCGAGGACGGCGACGAGGCCGAAGAAGACGAAGACGAAGACCTCGCCGAGCCCGGCGTAGCCGTAGGGGCGCGAGCCGCCCGTGTAGTACCAGGCGGCCGCGATCGCCGCCGCGCCGACGCCGAGCAGCCACCAGGCGCCGCTGACGACGACGAGCGCGAGCCCGGCGACCGCCGCGACGCCGAAGGCGGCGAACGCCGCCCGCTTCACCTCGGCCGGGGCGGCCAGCCCGCTCGCGGTGAGCCGGACCGGGCCGACCCGGTCGTCGTCCGTGCCGCGGATGCCGTCGCTGTAGTCGTTGGCGTAGTTGACCCCGACCTGGAGCGTGAGGGAGACGACGAGCGCGAGCAGCGCGGCGCCGGCCCAGGCGGGCGTCCCGTGCGCCGAGGCCGCGCCGTCCGCGCCGTGCAGCACGGCCGCCCCGGTGCCCACGGCGACCGGCGCGACGGCGGCCGGGAGGGTGCGCGGGCGCGCGCCGTCGATCCAGTCCGAGAGGGTGGCCACGAGGGGTCAGGCTATCGACGCCCGGACGTGCCGCGTGCTCAGCCCCGGTCGCCGGCCGCCCAGCGGCGCAGGGTCGCCCGGTCGGGCTTGCCGGGGCCGGCCAGGGGCAGCCGGTCGAGGACGCGGAGCTGCTGCGGCGCGGCGGCCGGCCCGGCGAGGGCCCGGACGCCGGCGCGCAGCCCCGCCAGCGTCGGCGCCGGGTGGCCGGGCGCGGGGACGACGGCGGCGACGACCCGGTGCCCCCACTCGACGTCCGGGACGCCGAACGCGACGGCCTCGGCGACGGCCGGGTCGGCGAGCAGCGCCGCCTCGACGGTGCGCGGGGCGAC
>JBQGCR010000479.1:0-3739 GCA_052038585.1 Kineosporiaceae bacterium | reverse complement strand
CGTCGAGGGTCCGTACGGCGCGTTCACCGCGCGGTCGGCCGAGCCGGGGCGCCGGCTCCTGCTCGTCGCGGGCGGCGTCGGCATCACGCCCGTCCGGACGATCCTCGACGACCTGCCGGCGGGCAGCCGGCCCGTCGTCGTCCACCGGGTGCGCACCGCGGACGAGGTGCTCCTCGCGGACGAGCTCGAACGGCTCGTCACGAGCCGGGGCGGCACGTTGCACGTGCTCGTCGGGCCCCGGGACCGCTACCCGCTCGACGCCGCCCACCTGCGCGCGGCCGTCCCGGACCTGCGCGAGCGCGAGGTCTTCGTCTGCGGCAGCGACGCGCTCGTGCAGGCCGTCCGGCGGGCGGTGCTGGCGGCCGGAGTCCCAGCCGAGCGGTTCCACGCCGAGGAGTTCTCGTGGTGAGCCCCGGCATCCCCTGTCCCGCAACGCCTTCCGGAGGAGCTGTCCGATGAGACGCGCCGTCGTCACCCTGTCCGCCACCGTCGCCGGCGTCGTCGGGATGTTCGCCTACGGGCCCGCGACGACGTCGACGCCGCCGCCGACCGTGTCCGCCGACGGCGTCGGGACGACGTCGTCGGACGACGCGACCGAGACCGTCGAGGGGCAGTCCTACGGCACCCGATGGGGCGACGTCCAGGTCGCGGTGACGTTCTCCGGCAACGAGATCGTCGCGGTGCAGGCGCTGCAGCTGCCGAGCGACGACGGGCACTCGCAGATGCTCGGCCGGATGGCCGACCAGGTGCTGTCCGCCGAGGTCGTCCAGGCGCAGTCGGCCGACGTCGACATGGTCTCCGGTGCGACGTTCACGTCGCAGGGGTACCTGCAGTCCGTCCAGTCCGCCATCGACGCCCACCGTTCCTGAGGAGACCGGCATGACCGAGTCCGTCGTCCGCCGCGCGTACCCGTGCATGGGCACGGTGTTCTCCTTCGCCGTCTGCGGCGCGCCCGTCGAGGTCGCCGACGAGGCGATCGACGACGCGATGCTGCTGCTGCGCCGGCTCGACGCGGCGTGGAGCCCGTTCCGGGACGACAGCCTCGTGAGCCGGCTGCGCCGTGACGAGACCGTCACGGCCGAGGACGACGACCCCGACGGCACGCTGGGGCTCGAGGAGGTGCTCGCGCGCTGCGAGCTCGCCGTCGTGCTGACCCACGGAGCGTTCGACCCGTGGCTGCTGCCGGGCGGCTTCGACCCGTCCGGCGTCGTCAAGGGCTGGGCCGTCGACCGGGCCGCCGAGGTGCTGCGCTGCCACGGCCTGCGCGACGTCGCCGTGGGCGGCGGGGGAGACGTCGCCGTGCGCGGCAACGCCCTCGGCGACCCCGCCCGGGGCTGGCGGGTCGGGGTCCGCGACCCCGCCGACGCGGGCCGGCTCGTCGCGACGACGACGCTGCGCGACCGCGGGGCCATCGCCACGTCCGGGGTCTACGAGCGGGGGAGGCACGTCCTCGACCCGAGGACCGGCCGGACCGCGCCGGGAGACCTCGTCGGCCTGTCGGTGCTCGGCCCGAGCCTGGCGTGGGCCGACGTCATCGCCACCGCCGTCCTCGCCGAGGGCCGCGTCGACGTGCCGTGGCTCGCCGGGATGCCCGACTACCGGGTGCTCGCCGTCGACGCCGACGGGCAGCTGTCCGGCAGTGCCCTCCCGCAGGTGGAGCTGGTCGGCGCCTGATCGCCTGAGGCCCCGTGGTGGGCCTCGACGACGCGGCGGATCCGGCTGCCACCCGCCGACGGTGTGTCTATGTCGAGCCCGGCGGTTGGTATGGGAACCCGGCCTTCGGTGGACGTCGGCGCCGGGGCAGTCGCTCACCGGACTCAGCGGCCTGTCCCTGCTGCCGACTTGATCGGAACGATCTCATGCCGTAGTATTCGAACACGTGTTCGAGTAGGAGGTGGGATCGATGTCCGCGGCGACGACAGCGACGGTCGAGGCCCTGCTGCCTCTGACACCTGGCCTGCGCCTCGTGGACGACCCGGTCTCGACCGACGGGTCCGAGGCGGGCGACGCCACCTCCGGGGCGGCGTGGTCCTCCGGTCCGGCGTTCGAGGCCTGGGCGGCCGGCCTGGTCCCGGCCGGTGGCGACGCCGCCACGTACGGGTCCGCGATCGCCGACCTGCCGACCCCCGTCCTGGTCGAGGTGTTCGGTCGTCTGTTCCGAGCCGAGTCCTTCCAGCACTGGCTGCTCGGGAAGGTCGCCGCCGAGGTCCTCGACCGGGTCCAGGCGGAGGTGCGCGCCGAACCCGAGCCCGACGCCGACGGGCGCCCGCTCGACCCCCGCCGCGTGACGGACGACCTGGTCGAGTCCTCCGCGATGGCGGACCTCGCCACGGCGTCCGGCACCAGCACCCAGGCCGTGGTCGCCATGGCCGAGGCTGCGCGCACCCTGGCGGTCGCCCTGCCGGGCGTCGACGACCTGGCCTCCCGAGGAGACCTCGACCGGGTCAAGACCCGCACCGTCCTCGACGCGGTCGAGCGCCTCACCGCTCCCGCTCCCACCGCGGCACCCGGACCCGCTGCCAACCCCGGCGCCGAGGAGCCGGACCCGGACGCGTGCCGCCGTGCGCAGGAGCAGGCCGAGCGCGAGCACGCCGCCCTCGTCGCGCACCGCTGGGCGCGTCTGGACGAGCTGCTCCAGGGCCGGCGCAGCGGCTCCGTCAGCGGCCTCCCCACGCCGTTGGGGACCTGCCTGCGCTCGTCCCTGCGGCAGATGCTGGCCCATCGGGTCGCCCGGCTGGCTCCGAGGTCGACCGAGGACGCGCGCGAGAAGGCCCGACCCGGCATCCGGTTGCGCCCCCTGCCCGGGTGCGAGGGGTGGTCCGAGCTGACGATCACCGGCCGGACCGCCGACCTCGCCCTCATCGTCCGTGCCCTCCGCCAGGCTGCGCTCACGGTGTCCGGTCCGACCGACGACGTCACCGGTGCCGATGATGAGCCCTCGTCCGGCCCGTCACCCCGCACGTCCTGGTCCGACGACGACCCCGCCAGCGCCGGGAACGGTGGCCGGGACGGCACGCCCGATCAGGAGCCGGCCGACACGGCAGGTGGCGCCACCGGCTCGACGCGCGAAGGCATCGACGACGACGCAGACGGCTCCGCCGGTGTGACCGGCGAGACCCCCACGAGCACTACGACCGGCATGACCGGCACGAGCCCCGCGGCCCGCGAGACCGACACGAGCGATGCGACCGGCCAGACCGACCCGAGCGATGCGACCGGCCAGACCGACACGAGCGGCGCGGCCGGGGCTGCTGGAGCGGGCGGTGCGACGGGCACGGCCGACCAGACCACCGTGCCGGACGGCCGCGACCTCGACGCGGACCGGTGCAGCGCCGCCCGCGGGTCCGGTCCGGACGGGAGGGGCTCGGGCGGCGAGCCGCCGGCGCGGCCACCAGGTCCGGGCGCGCACCCCTACGCCGGAGCGCACGAGATGCAGCTGCGGCGCGGGGAGGCGCAGGTCGCGACGCTGCTGTCCTGGGCCCTGCATGCGTGGGCCGACCGGCCGCTCAACGCCGGTGGCCGACTCCTGCCCGGGCTCGACCTCGTCGTCCTCGCTCCGCTGGCGACCGTGGAGAACCGGCTCGGGACCGCCCGGTCGCCGTACGCCGACGCCCCGGCACCGGCGTTCATGCCCGGCCACGGGCTCATCCCCGCCGACCTCGTCCGCGACCTGGCCCACCACGCCACCGTCCGCCTCGGCATCACCGACGACACCACCGGCCGCCTGCTCGCCCTCGGC
>JBQGCR010000478.1:0-2761 GCA_052038585.1 Kineosporiaceae bacterium | reverse complement strand
CGCGAGCGAGCTGCTCGGCGACGTGGCGCACCGGATCCCGCCGCTGTCCGAGCGGGACGTCAGCGAGCTCGTCCGGTCCGTCCGGGCCGCCCCGAAGCTCTTCGGGCACCGCGGCGCCCGCGAGGTCGACACCGACGCGCTCGAGGACGTCATCGCCCGGGTCGCCGTGCTCGCCGACGACCTGCCGGAGGTGGCCGACCTCGAGCTCAACCCCGTCGTCGTCGCCGAGCGCGGGGCGGCGGTGCTCGGCGCCGTCGTCCGGCTCGCCCCGCCGCAGGGGCGCACCGACGCCGGGGTGCGGGAGATGACGGCGACCTGAGGCAGGATGGAGGCCGTGCGTGAGCGTCGCGGCGGTCCGTCCGCCTCCCGTGGAGCCCTCGAGGGGGCCCGGCTTCCGGCCGACCTGGTCGCCGCGATCGAGCGGGCCGGGTACTACCCGGCGCTCGTGACCGACGCCCTCGACGTCGCCGTCGCGGGGGAGGAGGTGCGCTCGCACCTCGTCCACGCCGAGACGACGTTCGACCGGGAGGTCCGCCGGCACGTCACGGTCTTCGTCCTCACGCCCAGCCGGCTCGTCGTCGCCCACGCCGACGACCACGAGGCCGACGACCTCAGCCCGGAGCCGTACGCCTCCGCCTCCACCGAGGCGGTCCCGCTGCACCTCGTGCGGTCCGTCGTGCTCACCCACGCGGTGACCGCGCCGGAGAAGCACCGCGTCGGCGCCGCGCCGCGCGAGCTGTCCCTGACGATCGGCTGGGGCGCGATGACCCGGGTCGACCTCGAGCCGGCCGGCTGCGCCGACCCGGACTGCGACGCCGACCACGGCTACACCGGCACCCTCACCGCGGCCGACATCACGGTGCGGCTGTCGGCCGCCGCCGAGGGCGAGCCCGCGGTCCGCGCCGCCGCCGGTTTCGCCCGCGCCCTGTCGACGGCGACGGCGGGCTCGCGGTGAGGCCGGTCCGTCCCGGCCGCGCCGGTGCCCGTCCGTGACCGTCCGTCCGTGACCGCCCACCTCGCCGACGTCCTGCCCGCCGCGGCCGCCGCCCTCGGGGCGCCGGTGCCGTGGCTGCCGGGCGACGGCGCCCCCCTCGTGCTGCCGCCCGCGCGGCACGTCGTCGTCGTCCTCGTCGACGGCCTCGGCGAGCACCTGCTGCGCGAGCGCAGCGGCCACGCGCCGTTCCTGCGCCGGCTGCGGGCGCGCCCGGCGTCGACGGTGCTCGACGTCGCCTACCCGACGACGACCGCCGCGAGCATGGGCAGCCTCGGCACGGGGCTGCCGCCGGGCACCCACGGGATCGTCGGGCTCGAGGTGCGCGACCCCGAGCGGGACGTCGTCTTCTCCACCCTCGGCTGGGACCCCGACGTCGACCCGGTCCGCTTCCAGCCGCGGACGACGGTGTTCGAGCACCTCGCCCGGGCGGGGCGCTCCGCGGCGCACGTCGGGCCGCGGTACTTCGACGGGTCCGGGCTGACGACGGCGGCGCTGCGCGGGGCGCGCTTCGTCGCCGCGGAGTCCCTGCCCGACCGGGTCGACGCGACGCTCGCGGCGCTGCGGGCGGCCGGTCCCGACGGGGGCCTCGTCTACCTCTACTGGGGCGAGGTCGACAAGACCGGCCACGTCCACGGGGTCGACTCCTTCCAGTGGGGCGAGCAGGTCGAGGCCGTCGACGCCGAGCTCGGCCGGCTCGCGCGATCGCTGCCGCCCGGGACGCTCCTGCTCGTCACCGCCGACCACGGCATGGTCGACGTCCCGTTCGAGCGCCGCGTCGACCTCGCGACCGAGCCGGAGCTGCGCGCCGGCGTCCGGCTGCTCGCCGGCGAGCCCCGGGCGGTCCAGCTGCACGTCGTCGACGGCGCCCTCGACGACGTCCTCGCGGCGTGGCGGGCCCGCTTCGCCGCCGACTTCAGCGTGCTGTCCCGGGCGGAGTGCCTCGAGGCCGGCTGGTTCGGCGACGTCGACCCCGCCGTGCTGCCGCGGATCGGCGACGTCGTCCTGTCGGCCACGTCGGACGCCGCCGTCGTGGACTCCCGGACCGCCCGGCGCGAGGTGCTCGCGCTGCGCGGACTGCACGGTGCCCTGACCGAGCGCGAGACCCGGGTGCCGCTGCTCGTGACGACGGCCGAGGAGGTGCGCTGAGGTGGCCGAGCTCGTCTTCTTCTGCGGCACGATGGACTGCGGCAAGTCGACCCTGGCGCTCCAGCTCGCGCACAACCGCGGCGTCCGGGGGCTGGCCGGGCTGCTGTTCTCCAAGCACGACCGGGCGGGGGAGTCGGTGCTCTCCAGCCGGCTCGGGCTCACCGCGACCGCGACCGAGGTCGGCGACGACCTGGACCTCTGGGACGCCGTCGTCACCGCCCGCACCCGCGGCGAGCGGGTCGACTTCCTCATCTGCGACGAGGCGCAGTTCTACACGCCGGAGCAGGTCGAGCAGCTCGCCCGCGTCGTCGACGAGATGGGCGTCGACGTCTTCGCCTTCGGGATCACCGCGGACTTCCGCACCCGGCTCTTCCCGGGGTCGCAGCGCCTCGTCGAGCTCGCCGACCGGGTCGAGGTGCTCCAGGTCGAGGCGCTGTGCTGGTGCGGCGCCCGCGCGACGCACAACGCGCGGACCCTCGACGGGCACATGGTCGTCGACGGCGACCAGGTGCTCGTCGGGGACGTGTCCGGCGCCGGTCCGGGGCGCGGCGTCGCCGCGTACGAGACCCTCTGCCGGCGCCACCACATGCGCCGGATGACGGCGGCCGCCGCCCGCGCCGC
>JBQGCR010000477.1:0-3387 GCA_052038585.1 Kineosporiaceae bacterium | reverse complement strand
CAGGACCCGACCGTCGGCCTCACCCGGGAGCCGCACGAGCGGATCGGCCTGCCGTGCGAGAAGGACAAGTTCGGCATCGACTACACCGAGTTCGCCCTGTCCTGGATCTCCGGCGGGTCCAGCCGGTACTCCCCGGCGATGGACCAGCTCAAGAAGCTCTACGTCGAGGCGGCCACGCTGCGCGGCGACGACTCCTGGACCCTGGCCCGCGCCGACGAGCTCATCGAGAACTCGGCGGCCGAGGTGGCCCGGCGCCGGCGGCTCGCCGCGCAGGAGGCGCGGTGACCGGTGGTCCCACGCGTGGCGGCCCGAACGGCGGCGTCCCCGCCGTCCGGGCCGCCAGCACCGCTGCGGCGCAGCAGTTCCGGCGCGAGCCGCGGTGGACCAACCGGGTCGAGGTGGCCACGCCCGTGGCGGGCCGCCGGCTCACCGGGGTGCACTGGTGGGACCCGGACCGGATCGCGCACGTGAACGACGCCCCGGCCTTCTGCCCGGCCTGCGGCACGGGGCTCGACGGCCCCGGCTCGCTGGCCGTCGAGTACTGGCAGGGCGACGACCGCACCTTCCACACCCTGTGCGGCGGGTGCGGGTGGAGCGGCGACATCACCCGGGTCACGAGGATGGTGGGCCATGAGTCACCTCACGAGTGAGGCCCGGCCGGGGACGGCCGAGCGCGGGACGGGCGTCGCGGTCGTCCTCTTCGACTTCGGCGGCGTCGTCATCCGGACCCCGTTCGAGCTGCACGACCCCGCTGACCGGGACTGGCACGGCCCCTTCGACCCCGCCGGGGACGAGCTGTGGCGGCAGTCGATGAGCGGCGAGATCAGCGAGCGCGAGTACTGGCACCGCCGGACCGCGCCGCTGCACCCGGACAGCGACGACCCGACGCACGCCTACATGCGCACCCTCTACGAGCAGGACGAGGCCGTCGTCGTCCGGCCCGAGATCGTCGCGCTGCTCGACGAGCTCGCGGCCGCGGGTCTGCGGGTCGCGGTGCTGACGAACGACCTGTCGGCCTTCCACCCGCCGGAGTGGATCGCGCGGATGTCGGTGGTCCGCCGCTTCGACCCGCTCGTCGACCTCTCCCACGTCGGGTTCCTCAAGCCGTCGCCCGAGGCCTTCGAGCACGCCCTCGCACGGCTCGGCCTGGGCGCGGCCGACGCGGGGTCCGTCGTCTTCGTCGACGACCAGCCGCGCAACGTCGACGGCGCGCAGGCCGCCGGCCTGCGGACGGTGTGGTTCGACCCGACCGACGTCGCCGCGTCGGTGGCCCGCGTCCGCGCCGCCGCCGGCCTGACCGCCACCTGACGGCCCGTCGCGCCGTAGCGCCTCCGGGAAGAGCACGCCCGGGCGGGGCGTGACGCACGTGACGTCCCGCCCGGTCGGGCCGGGCGGACCGTCCGGGTTAGGATGACCGCAGGTCATGAGCGCCAGCGTCAAGTCCCGGCTCGCTGGCCGGCAACCCTCCTCCGCGGTGGGGTGCCCCGGGATACCGACCCGGCGGGACGGCCTGTCCCGCAAGCGCGATCGTCTCGAGGAGCCGTCCGCAGTGCCCCGCACCACCGTGCCCGACCTCCGGCTGGTCAGCCGTCGCCACACCGACCTCATGAGGGTCGCCGGCGACCTCTGTCGTCGCTGACCGCAGCCACCCGTCCCGGTCCTCCCGGCGCCGGCACGCGACCCGTGCCCGGTGCCGGTCCCGCACGCCCACCAGGAGATCCGCCATGCCCGCGCGCACCACCCTGCGTCCCCGCCTGGCCGCCGTCGCGGCCCTCGCCCTGACCGCCACGCTCGCCGCCTGCGGCGGCTCGTCCTCGACGTCGGCCGCCGACGACCCCTTCGGCCTGGCCCAGCCCGGCGTCCTGCGCGTCGGCACGCTGACCGACGCGCCGCCGAACGTCTACCTCGAGGACGGGAAGTTCACCGGGTTCGACAACGACCTCCTCACCGCGGTCGCCGCGACGCAGGACCTCGAGGTGGAGTTCGCCGGCACCGACTTCTCCGCCCTGCTGACCCAGGTGGCGAACAAGCGGTTCGACGTGGGCAGCTCGTCCATCACGATCACGGACGCGCGGAAGGAGACCGTCGACTTCACCAACGGCTACGACTTCGGCTACTTCGGCCTCGTCGTGGCCCGGGGCAGCGACGTCGCCGGCTTCGACGCGCTCGACGGCCGCCGCGTCGTCGTCGTCCAGGGCACGGTCCAGGACGACTACGCGACGAAGGAGGGCCTCGACCCGGTCCGCGTGCCCGACTACAACGCCGCGCTGAACCAGCTGCGCACCGGCACCGCGGACGCGTGGATCGCGCCGGCCGAGATCGGCGAGAAGTCCGTGCAGGACTCCGGCGGCCGCCTCGAGCTCGCCGAGAAGCAGCTGTCCTCCCAGCCGACCGCCTTCGCGGTGGCCAAGGGGAACGACGCGCTGCGCGAGGCGCTCGACGAGGGGCTCGACGAGGTCATCGCCGACGGCACCTGGTCGCGCCTGCAGGAGCAGTACTACCCCGGCCGCCAGGTCCCGGCGGACTTCGCCCCGGGCAGCGGCGACGTCCCGGTCGGCGCCACGCCGGCCCCGACGAGCTGAGGGCGCGGGCGTGGACGTCCTGAGGAACCTCTGGGAGACCTTCTTCGACTGGTCGTCCATGCGCGAGACGCTGCCCGACATGCTCCGCGTCGGGCTGCTCAACACCCTCGTCCTCGCGCTGTCCTCGGCGGTCCTCGGGACCGTCCTCGGCATGGTCGTCGCCGTCGCCGGGCTGTCCCGGCGGCGGCTGCTCCGCTGGCCGGCGCGGGTGTGGACCGACGTCTTCCGCGGCCTGCCCGCGGTCGTGACGATCCTCCTCGTCGGCGTCGGTCTCGCCCCGCTCGCGCTCGAGGTGTGGGGGCCCAACCCCTACCCGCTCGGCATCCTCGCGCTCTCGCTCATCGCGTCGGCGTACATCGGCGAGATCTTCCGCTCCGGCATCCAGAGCGTCGAGGCCGGGCAGACCGAAGCCGCTCGCGCGCTGGGGTTCTCGCACACCCAGGCGATGGCGCTCGTCGTCGTCCCGCAGGGCGTGCGCCGGGTGCTGCCCGCACTGGTCAACCAGTTCATCGCCCTGGTCAAGGACTCCAGCCTCGTGTACTTCCTCGGGCTACTCGCGAGCCAGCGCGACCTGTTCCGGATCGGCCAGGACGCCGCCGCGAACACGGGGAACTCCTCGTCCCTCGTGCTCGCCGGGGCCTTCTACCTCGTCATGACCGTCCCGCTCACCCACGCCGTCAACGCGATCGACCGCCGGCTGCGCGAGGGCCGGGCCGACGACGGCGACCGGCCGGACGCCCGCGACGACGACGCACCCGACGGCTCCGCAGCCGTCCTGACCGGCACGGAGGCGGCCCGATGAGCA
>JBQGCR010000476.1:0-2004 GCA_052038585.1 Kineosporiaceae bacterium | reverse complement strand
CGGGCAGCTGGCCAAGCTCTGCCTCGACGCGCTCATCCAGCGCGACGTCGCCGAGGTCGTCCGCGCGCGGGTGTTCTCGTGGTCCGAGACGATCCTCCAGGCCTTCTGGGTCGTCGGCGGGACCATCGGCATCCTCGTGCCCCTCGAGCCGCGCCTGGGGTTCGGGGTGATCACCGCGGTCGTCCTCGCCGCGGGGGTGGTCGCGGTCCGCTCGAGGTCCACCGGCACCCGGGCCGCGGGACTCGCCTGACCTCGGTCGCCGGTTCCGGCTTGATACCCCCATGGGTATGTGTCATCCTGTCGTCGACCGCTCGTCCCCGACCCTTCCGGAGGTCCCCCATGTGCTCCCCCGCCACCTGCCATGTCTGCGGCAAGACCACCTGGGCCGGCTGCGGCATGCACGCCGACATGGTCATGGCGTCGGTCCCGCCGCCCGCCCGCTGCACCTGCGCCGACGAGCCCGCCGAGCAGGCCGCCGACCGGCGGTGACCGCCCGCCCCACACCCGGAGGGCGCCTCGACCTGGGGTCGCCACCTCGGGTCGAGGCGCTCGCGGCGCTCGTGCCGGCGCCGCCCCCCCCCCGGGTGTGGACCCGGGGCCGCGCGCTGGCCGCCGTCCAGCGCCTCGCCCCCCTCCTCCGGCTCCTCCTCGACGCCGCCCCGCCGGTGCTCGACCGGACACCGACCGTGTGGGCCCTGCTCGGGGTCGGGGCGGCCGGCGCCGCCGCCACGCTGGCCACCTACCTGCCCCGTCGGTGGCCGCCGGCCCGCGTCCGCGCCACCGCCCCCTGCGCCGCGAGCCCGCTCGTCCGGCTCGGCCGCGCCTGGCTGAGGACGGGTGTCGCCGTGACGACGTGGGCCCTCGTGCCGGTCGCCGCCCTCGGTGTCGGCGCCCTCGTCCAGCGGCTGGCGACCGCCGACACCTGCGCACCCGCTCGCTGAGCAGCACCGGCACGGGCACCGGGCGAGCACGCCCCGGGGACGGGAGCGGGCGGCGTCCCCACCCGCGCCTAGGCTGACCGCGATGCCGTCCACGACCGCCGCCCGCCTGCGCCTCGCCGGGCTCGTCGTCGGGGTCCTGCTCGCCGGCGGTCTCGCGCTGCTGCTCCTCGGCGGCGACCTCGCGACGGTGCGCCGCGCCGTCGCCGCCAGCGGCGCGTGGGGCCCGGTCGTCTTCGTCGTCCTGCACGTCGTCCTCACCCTCGTCCCGGTCCCGAAGAACCTCCTCGCGGGCATCGCGGGCGCCCTCTTCGGCCTCGGGGCGGGCAGCGCGCTGTCGTGGGTCGGCGCGGTCGCGAGCGCCTGGGTGACCTTCGAGCTGGCCGGCCGGCTCGGCGCCGAGGCGGTCGACGGCATCACCGGGGCCAGGGTCGAGCGGGTGCGGCGGGTGCTGCGCGAGCGCGGGCTGCTCGCGGTCGTCATCGCCCGGCTCACGCCGCTCGTCCCGTTCACGGTCGTCAACTACGGCGCCGGCGTGAGCCGCGTCGGGCGGCGCGACTACCTGCTCGGGACGGCGCTCGGCGTCGTGCCGGGCACCGTCGCCTACGTCGCGGTCGGCGCCTCGGCCGGGCAGGACGCGACGACCATCCTCCTCGCCGGCGGCGCCGGTGTGCTGCTGCTCGTCGCGGCCGGGCTGCTGGCCCGCCGCCTCGGTCCCCGCCGCCCCTGACCCGACCCTCCCTGTTCCCTCTCCGCGACCGTGTGTGAAACCGCCGGGGACCACCGGCGGGTTGACAGGCGTTCGCGGCTGGTCGGGCGGCGGTCGGGCTCAGGAGCCGTCGACCCAGATGTTGTCGTGCTCGGCCATGAACGCGTCGTAGTGCGCGCGGCTCCAGCCGTCGGTGCCCGCCGCGAGCCCCTCGACGTAGCCCTCGCGCGGCGCCCCCGGCGCGAAGTGGAGGAGCATCCGGGCGGGGCCGTCCTCGTTGCGGAAGCCGTGGACGCCGCCCGGCGGCACGTGGACGAAGTCGCCCGGGCCGGCGCGCACCCAGTCACGGCCGTCGAA
>JBQGCR010000475.1:0-6550 GCA_052038585.1 Kineosporiaceae bacterium | reverse complement strand
GTCGCGTGCCGGCGCGGCCGCGTCCCCGCCTTGACGACGCAGGCGGGCAGTGCGGTCAGGGCGTCGTGGTCGAGCGCCCGGTAGCGCGACGGGGTCATGCCGACGACCTCGGTGAAGCGGCTGCTGAACGAGCCCAGCGAGGAGCAGCCGACGGCGAAGCAGGTCTCGGTCACCGACAGCCCCTCGCGCAGCAGCGCCGTGGCCCGCTCGATCCTTCGCGTCATGAGGTAGGAGTGCGGCGTCTCCCCGTACGCCGCGCGGAAGCGCCGGGAGAAGTGCGCCGGGGACATGAGCGCGGCACGGGCCATCGCCGGGACGTCGAGCGGCTGCGCGTAGTCGCGGTCCATGAGGTCACGGGCGCGGCGCAGGTGGGCGAGCTCGGCGAGGTCCTCCGGTCGCAGCACGCCCACAACCGGCCGCGTCCCGCCGGCGAGCACTCGCGCGAGGGCCGGACGCGGGCCGGCCCCGGGCGCCGTGGGGCGTCCGGGGCCGGTCCCCGTCGGGTGTCCTCCGTCAGAGGTCGAGGGTCCAGGAGTCGACGTAGCCGACGTCGCCGGAGACGGCGTCGCGCACCCGCAGGCTCCACGTGCCGTTCGCGGCCACGCTCGACAGGTCGACGGTCCACGTGCCGTGGAGGTCGTCGGCGCTGCCGCCGGCCCGGTCGGAGAGCCGGGCGACGCCGCCGTTCGGGGCCACGAGGTCGACGACGAGGTCGCCGCGGTAGGTGTGCTCGATGTGCACCTCGACCGTGCTCGCCGCGGACCCGTTGCCGGAGCAGCCGGAGACCGTGATCGGCGAGGTCACGGTCGCGAGGTCGCGGATGGCGACGTCCGTGCCGTTGGTGACGGCGGCGCAGGACGACGACGGCGGCGGGGTGCTCGTCGTGCCGCCGACGTGCAGCAGGCGGTTGGGCGACCCCGAGCCCGCACCGGTGACCACGCCGGTCGTCGCGCTCGCCGACAGGCTGCTCCACACCTGGCTCGGCGTCGCCGACGGCGTCGCCGCGAGGACGAGGGCCGCCGCACCGGCGACGTGCGGGGTGGCCATGGACGTCCCGCTGATCGTGTTCGTCGCCGTGTCGCCGGTGTACCAGGCGGACGTGATCGCGTCGCCCGGCGCGAACAGGTCCGTGCACGACCCGTAGTTGGAGAAGGACGCCCGGGCGTCGGTGCGGGTCGTCGCGTTGACCGTGATCGCCTCGGCGACGCGGGCCGGGCTCGAGGAGCAGGCGTCGACGTTCTCGTTGCCCGAGGCGACGGCGTAGGTGACGCCGTCGGCGATCGAGGCCCGCAGCGCGGCGTCGATCGCCGCGTCGGCGCCGCCGCCGAGGCTCATGTTCGCGACGGCCGGGGCGCCGGCGACGTGGTTGCCGGTCACCCAGTCGATGCCCGCGACGACGCCGGACGTGCTGCCGGAGCCGTTGCAGCCCAGCACCTTCACCGCCACCAGCCGGACGCCCTTGGCGACACCGTAGGACGAGCCGCCCACGGTGCCCGCCACGTGCGTGCCGTGGCCGTTGCAGTCGGTGCTGCGCCCGTCCCCGGTGGTGTTGGTGCCCCAGACGGCGCGGCCGCCGAAGTCGGCGTGCGTCGTCCGGATGCCCGTGTCGATGACGTACGCGGTGACGTTCGACGCCGTGCTCGGGTAGGTGTACGAGCTGTTGAGCGGGAGCGTGCGCTGGTCGACCCGGTCCAGCCCCCAGGACGGCGTGGGGCTCTGCGTCGCCGTCGTCGTCACCGTCCTGTCCTGCTGGACGAGCGCGACGGCCGGGTTGCGTGACAGGGCGAGGGCCTGGGCGCGCGTCATCCGGCCGGAGAAGCCGCGGACGGCGTTGCCGTAGCGGTGGCTCACGCTCGCGCCGTGCGCCCGGGCGAGGGAGTCGACGGCGGCGGCCGGCGACCGCTTGCCGAGGGCCCGGTCGTCGAGCACGACGACGTAGCTGCCCGGGACGGCTCCCTCGGCGCCCTCCCCGACGATGCGTCCACCCTCCTGCGCGCCGGCCGGCCCGGCCGTCATCGCGACGGCGGCCGCGGCGGCGCCGAACGCCGTCAGGGCGGCGAGCCGGCGGTGGGTGGAGGAACTCGATCGCTTCACGCTGTCTCCTCACGTGCGGCCGGCCGACGTGGGCGACCGGTCCGTCGGGACAGGCGGCATTACAGGGGACGAATGCCGCGAACCCGGACGGAACAGTAATGCGATCATGCGATTTGTGTAAGAGGGCCGACACAACTTTCTCGGTCGGCCGAGGACGCGCCACGGGCCCGCACCCCGGATGGGGTGCGGGCCCGTGCCTCCCGGTGGGTGCGCGTCAGCTCCGGCCGACGTCCGACATCGACGCCGCCTGGACGATGCGCCGCTTCTCGGCCTTGGTGATCGTCCGCGACTCGACGAGGTCCGTCGTCACGGCCCGGACGTGCCGCAGGAACGACAGGTAGCTGTCGTAGCCGGCGCCCTCGGCGACGAGGTCGTTGACGGTGCAGCCGTCCCCACGGTCGACGTTGAGCACGGTGCTGTCGTGCCCGCCGATGACGACGGTGGGCCGGGTGTCGGACGACGGGCACATGTCGCGCCGCAGCTCGCGGACGGTGAACGTCACGGACCCGGCGGGCGACACGTTGCCCTTGCGGTCCGTCGCCCGGTGGGCCAGCGAGTGCAGGCCCGGCGAGGCGACGACGACCGGGGCCGCGTACGTCTGCCAGGTCCCGCCGTCGAGGCGGTACTCGACCGACAGGATCCCCGACCCGGTGTCGCTCGCCTGCAGCGAGACCGTCGCGCGGCCCAGGTGACGGCCGGCGCGGTCCTTCGTGCCGACGACGCTCGTGGTCACGGTCGGGGCCGTCGTGTCCTCGGGCCCGTCGGCGACGACCGAGAAGGTCACGCTGCCGGTCTCGGAGACGTTGCCCGCGGCGTCCGTGCCGCGGTAGGAGACCGTCGTCGTGCCGAGCTCGCCGACGACGACGGGCTCGGTGTACGGCATCCAGTGACCGGCGTGCGTGGCGTACTCGACGGTGACGGCGCCCGGGCTCTCGTCCACCCCGGTGAGGGTGAGCGTCGCGGACCCGACGTACGCGCCGCGCGCGTCGCGGTCCCCGGTCACCTCGGCGAGGACGACGGGTGCGGTCGTGTCGTCCTCGGCCGGCGCGGCGACCGTGAAGGTCACCGACCCGTCCTGCGAGACGTTGCCCGCGACGTCGGTCGCCCGGTAGGCCAGCGTGTGGTCGCCGACCTCGTCGACCGTGACCGGCTCGGCGTACGGCTGGAACCCGGTGCCGTCGAGGTCGTACTCGACGGACTCGACGCCGGAGCCGGTGTCCTCGGCGACCAGCGTCACGGTCGCGGAGCCGACGTAGGCGCCGTCCCCGTCCTGCTCGCCGGCGACCTGCGCCTCCACGGTCGGCGCCGTCGTGTCCTCGCCGCTCGGCGCGGCGACGACGAACGTGACCTCGCCTGCGGCAGAGGTGTTCCCGGCGCCGTCCGTGGCCCGGTACGCGAGGGTGTGGGACCCCGGTGTGGAGACGACGAGCGGCTCCTCGTACGGCGTGAAGCCCGTGCCGTCGAGGTCGTACTCGGTGACGGCGACGCCCGTCCCCTCGTCGGTCGCCTCGAGGGTCACGGTCGCGGACCCGACGTAGGCGCCCTCGCCGTCCTGGTCACCGGTCACCTCGGCGGTCACGGTCGGCGGGGTGGTGTCCTCGCCGCCGCTGCCGACCACGGTGAACGTCGTGCTCCCGACCTCGGACACGTTGCCCGAGGAGTCGGCGGCCCGGTAGGTGATCGTGTGCTCGCCGACCTCGTCGACGACGACGGGGCCGTCGTAGGCCTGGTACTCGCCGCCGTCGAGCGCGTACTCGACCGACTCGACGCCGGAGCCGTCGTCCGTCGCGGAGATCGCGACCGAGGCCGACCCGACGTAGGCGCCGTCGGCGTCCTGCTCCCCGGTGACCTCGGCCGTGACCGTCGGCGCCGTCGTGTCGTCCCCGCCGCCCCCGCCGTCGGTGACGACGAGCTCGCCGACCATCTGGCTGTGGCCGGGGATGGTGCAGTAGAAGCGGTACGTCCCCGGGGTCAGGGTCACGTCGACCTCGTACCGGCCGTTCTGCGCGTCGAGCGGGTTGGCGAGGATGTTCACGGCCACGTCGTGGTTGTAGCCCGGGGTGCTCGTGTCGAAGGTCAGCGTGTGGCTCATGGCGATCGTGTTGCCGGTGGCCACGCTGTTCTCGAAGACGATCGTCGCGGGACCCGCGGTCGCGGTGGCCGGCGCCGTCTTGTAACGGGTCACGCTGTTGTCGGCCGTCCAGGTGAGCACCTGGTCGGCGGCGAGGACGCCGTCGACGGGGACGACGTCGGGCGTCGCGGTCCCGCCGCCCGGCGCGGCGTTCGCCACGCCGGGTCCGGGGACGACGAGCAGCGCGAGCAGCGCGGTGAGGACGACGGCGAGCAGCCGCGCCGGTGACGTCGACCGGCGCTGGGCCGGTCCGTGTGGAGGTCGCATCGCGTCGGGCTCCTGGGAGGTGAATCGGTCGGCGGGCGTCACAGGTCGCGCACCCGGATCTCGCGGAACTCGACGAGGTCGCCCGTCCCGTGGTTCTGCAGCCCGACGAAGCCCTCGGCGAACTGCCGCAGGTCGGTCGGCGGGTCGCCGTCACGCGAGGACTGCGTGCCGGGGCCGGCGTCGAACTCGTTGATCACCACGCCGTTCCGGACGATCGTGTACTGCTGCCCGACGACGCGGACCTCGTAGGTGTTCCACTCGCCCTTGGGCGTCGGGCGGGCCGCGGCCAGGCCGACCGGGTCGAAGTTGTACACGGAGCCGGTCTTCTGCGGCTCACCCGTCGGCCCGTCGTAGATCTGGATCTCGTGGCCGCAGTAGATGGCCACCCACGCCGGCGAGTCGACGGCTGCGCCCGTCCGGCCGCACTCCTCACGCTCGTCGAGCGGGGTCTGCGGGTCGGGGAACCGCGTGAACACACCGGAGTTCGCGTATGCACCCGGCGCCGAGACGTCCCGGTACTTCAGCGTCAGGGAGAAGTCCCCGAACTGCTCGGCGGAGTACCACAGCATGCCCAGCCCGCCCTGCGAGCGCAGGGAACCGTCCGGCTGCAGGACGAACCTGCCTCCCGGGGCCTGGGTCCACCCGCGCAGGGACTCGGCGGTGCCGTCGAAGAGCGTGCGGTAGCCACCCTCCTTCGCCCCGATCTGCGAGCGCGCAGCGGCGTTGACGACGGCCGTGGCCTCCCGGGCGGTCAGCCGGCCGTCAGCGCGCAGCTGCCGGGTCACGGCCCGGACGTGGTTGAGATACTGGCGGTGCGTGTCCCACGCGCTGTCGTCGCGGATGAGGTCGTTGACGGTGCAGCCGCCGAGGTCGTCGTTCGTCACCCCGGAGTCGACGTCGCCGGACCAGACCGTCTCGCGGGTGTCCGGCACCGTGCAGGAGATGTCGACCGCCGTCGTCGTCGTCGCCGTCGTCCCATCGGCGTACGTCACCGTGAGCCGCGCCGTGTAGTCGGCGACCCGGGCGTACGTGTGCCGCGGGTTGGCCTGGGTCGAGGTGGCGCCGTCGCCGAAGTCCCAGCGGTAGGAGACCCCGCCGGACCGCTCGCCGGTGAAGGCGACGTCGAGCGGGCTGCCCTGGACGTTGGCGGCCGAGGCCGCCGGGGCCGGGGTCGCCGGGCCGCCGTGGTAGGTGACGCGGACGAGCTTCTGGTTGGGGTCGAGGCTGAAGAAGCCGCCGGCGTAGTCGAGCAGGTACAGCGCGCCGTCCGGTCCGAACTTCGCGTCCATCCAGCTCTGGACGGCGCCGTCGCCACCGCCGCCGCGGACGATCTGCCGCAGGTCCTCGGCGAACGCCGGGGCGCCCTGCGTCGGCACGCGCCGCGGGTCGACGGTCACGGCGACCCGGTTGTTCGCGTTGGACTGGTCACCGATGAGCCACTTGCCCTCCCAGTACGAGGGCCACTTGACGTCGCTGTCCGGGTCGACCTGGCTCTGCCGGTAGGTCGGGCCGGACATGACGGCCTGCCCGCCGCCGCGCAGCCAGGGCAGCGTGTAGGTGGCCTCCTCGTCGACGTACGTCGGGATGCCGCTGCCGTCCTCCCGCTCGGGGAAGACCGGGCCGCCGCCGCTCGGGGAGTACCAGATCATGTTGTCGCGCACCGGCGGGAGGTCGACGAGCCCGGTGTTGCGCGGCGAGGTGTTCTTCGGGGCGTCGCAGTCGTACCAGCCGGTGAGGACCTCGGCGTCCTCGTTGCTCCGGTCGCGGTAGGGCTGCCGGTTGCCCATGCAGTACGGCCAGCCCTGGTTACCCGCGGAGGTGAGGATCGTCGCCGTCTCGTACTTGGCCGGGCCGAGCTCGGGGTCGGGCAGGCCGGCGTCCGGGCCGACCCACGCCGCGGTGAGCCAGTCGGTGTCGGCGTCGACCTGCAGGCGCGAGATGTTCCGCACGCCCATGACGTAGATCTCCGGGCGGGTCTTGTCGTCGGGGTCCTTCGCCTCATCGAAGAGGTTGCCGCGCGGGATCGTGTACGTGCCGTCGTCCTCGGGGTGGATCCGC
>JBQGCR010000474.1:0-2011 GCA_052038585.1 Kineosporiaceae bacterium | reverse complement strand
AGTCCGCGTCGGTCCCGGCCAGCCACAGCGTGGCCGCCGACCGCGCCGCTCCCCCGGCCCGCCGCGGCGTGCCGCGCACGGCGGCGGCCGCCCCGACCGCCCGGGCGGCTCCGACGCAGCGGGCGGTGCAGCGGACGACGGTGACGTCCCCGGTCGCGGCGGCGGCGCTACGGGCGACCCCGGCCGACCCGTCGGTGCACGCGTCGAGGACGACGACGGTGCGCACGCGCACGCCCGGCGGCCGGTCGGCCGCGGCGAGGGAGTCCAGGCACCGGCCCAGCAGCGCCGCCTCGTCGTGGGCGGGGACGACGACCGCGAGGTCGGCGACCGGCTCACCCACCGACCAGGCCCTCCCGACGCGCCACGCTGCGGCCGTCCCGGGCGAGCACGTCGAGGACGAAGTCCTCCTCGAGGTGGTGGACGAGCCGGGTGACCCCCGGCAGTCCGGCGAGCTCGGCGTGGACCGTGTCGCCGTCGGCGGGGTAGTCCTCGACCGCGTGCCGCCAGTGGCACGCGAGCAGCACGCCGTCGGGCGCCAGGCCGGCCACGAGGGCCGCCGTGACGGCCGCCCGGCCGGCGGCGTCGAGGTAGTAGAGCACCTCGGAGGCGACGACGAGGTCGAACGGTCCGGCGGGCACGGACCGCGGGTCGGGCGAGCGCTCGACCCTGACCCCGGGCCGGCCGGCGAGCCGCTGCCGGGCCGCGGTGACCGCCGCGTCGCTGAGGTCGGTGGCGAGCAGGTCGTCGCACCTGCCGGCGAGCTCCTCGGTGAGCACGCCGACGGAGCAGCCGAGCTCGAGGGCCCGGCCGAACCGGCGCCGCGGCAGCGCGGCGAGGGTGACCGCCCGCTTGCGGCGCTCGTACCAGCGGTCGGCGAAGCCCCACGGGTCGGGGCCGTTCGCGGCGTAGAACGCGTCGAACCAGGCGCTGCCGAGCGTCATCGCGGGGGCTCCTCGGCCGGGGTGACGAGGAAGACCTCGAACGGGCGGGCGAAGTGGGCGAGCACGCCCGGGGGCAGGACCGCCTCGTCACCCGCGTGGGGCGACAGGGGGCGCACCTGGCTGGTGTGGGCGGCCAGCGCGGCCTGCTTGGCCGCCCGGGCGCGGGCGTCGAGCTCGAGCCGCACGGCCCGTCCCCACGGGACCCGGGGGTCGTCCGGGGCGGCCCAGTGCCAGGCCCACACCGGGTACTCCCACAGCGGGACGCCGAGCGCGGCGGCGAGCCGGGCGCCCGCCTCGCCCGCGGCCTCGTGGTCGGGGTGGTCGTCGCCGCGCCACGGGGCGACGACGGCTTCCGGCGGAGCCGCCGCGGTCGACGCGGCGTGGAGCAGGGCCGCGTCGAGCGTGGCACCCTGCGACCGCAGTCCCCCGTCGGGCAGGTCGAGCAGCACGACGGGCTGCCCGCCGAGCAGGTCCTCGACGGCGTGCCGGACCTCGCGGCGGCGCACCCGGGAGAGCTCGGCCGGGGTCGTCGTCGTCGACCGCGGGTGCGACGCCTCGCCGCACGTCGCGACGACGACGCGCGCCGGGGTCCTCGCGGCGGCGCACACGGCGACCAGCCCCCCGGCGCCGAGGGTCTCGTCGTCGGGGTGGGCGGCGAGGACGAGCGGTGACGGCGCGGGCACCGTCCTGGGCAGGGCGGCGAGCCCGGTCCAGCGCTGCCACTGCCCTTCCGGGGTGCCGGGACCGTCGTGCGTGAACGTGCTCGCCGCGGCGCGCGGGCTCACCACCGCGGGTCCCCGGCCGCCGCGAGGAGCTCCCCGAGCCGGGCGACGCCCCGTTCGGCGTGGTGCTGGCGCAGGTAGACGGTCAGGTCCGCCACGCGGGCGGCGTGCTCGGCGTCCGCGGTGAGCGGGGCCGGGCCGAGCGCGTGGCCGACGGTCGTGAGCACCTCCTCGGCGCAGCCGGCCACCGTCGCGCGCACGCGGAGGGCGAGCAGCTCCCCGGCGTCGCCCTCGGCGCGGCCGGCGTCGACCTCGCGGGCGGCGGCGTCGAGCGCGGAGCGGGCCGCC
>JBQGCR010000473.1:0-3106 GCA_052038585.1 Kineosporiaceae bacterium | reverse complement strand
TCCGCCCGGGCCGCGGCGTCCGGCTCGCGGGTGACCCGCCGGGTCGGCACGTCGTCCACCCGGCTTCGCGGCGCCCGGCTCGGGGCCGGCCTGACGACGGTGCCGCCGGTGCCCTTCGTCGACCCGGCCACGGCCGTCATGGCGGACCCGATGGTCCCCGAGGAGCGCCGGACGTGCCCCGCCTGCGGGGCCCCGGTGGGCCGCTCGCGCGACGGGCGCCCGGGGCGCACCGAGGGCTTCTGCCCGCAGTGCCGCAACCCGTTCTCGTTCACGCCCAAGCTGAAGGCCGGGGACCTCGTCGCCGGGCAGTACGAGGTCGCCGGGTGCCTCGCCCACGGCGGCCTCGGCTGGATCTACCTCGCGCGGGACCGCAACGTCTCCGACCGCTGGGTCGTCCTCAAGGGCCTGCTGAACTCCGGCGACCCCGACGCGCTCGCCGCCGCGATCGCCGAGCGGCAGTTCCTCGCCCAGGTCGAGCACCCGCTCATCGTCGAGATCTACAACTTCGTCACCCACGACGGCGCGGGCTACATCGTCATGGAGTACGTCGGCGGCACCTCGCTCAAGGCGCTGCTCAAGGACCGGATGCGCGCCAACGCCGGCCGCTACGCGCCGATCCCGGTGGACCAGGCGATCGCCTACCTCGTCGAGGTGCTCCCGGCCTTCCAGTACCTGCACGACCTCGGGCTCGTCTACTGCGACATGAAGCCCGACAACCTCATCCAGGTCGGGGACGCCGTCAAGCTCATCGACCTCGGCGGCGTCCGCCGCGCCGACGACGTCGACTCGGCGATCTACGGCACCGTCGGCTACCAGGCGCCCGAGGTGCCCGAGGTGGGCCCGTCCGTGGCCGGCGACGTCTACACGCTCGGCCGCACCCTCGCGGTGCTCGTCATGGAGTTCCGCGGCTACCAGTCGACGTACGTCGCCTCGCTGCCGCCGGCCGCGGACGTGCCGCTCTTCCAGCGGTACGACTCGCTGTACCGGCTGCTGCTCAAGGCCTGCGCGCCCGACCCGGCGGACCGCTTCGCCTCCGCCGACGAGCTGCGCGTGCAGCTGCTCGGCGTGCTCCGCGAGGTCGTCGCCGCGGACGGTCCGGGCGCCGCGCAGCACTCGACGTCGTCGCTGCTCTTCACCGCGCCGACCGTCTCGGGCGACACGCTCGACGCGGACGACCTGCCCGCGCTCGTCCCGGACACGTCCGACCCCATGGCGAGCTGGCTGCGCACCGTGAGCGTCGACGAGCCCGCCGACCGGCTCAAGGCGCTCGCCGCCGCGCCGCAGCGCACCGCGGAGGTGCGGCTCGCCACCGCGCGGGCGGCCCTGGCCGCCGGGGCCGGGGACGTCCTCGAGAGCGAGGTCGCGGCCCTGCTCGCCGACGACCCGTGGGACTGGCGCGGCGTCTGGCTCCAGGGGCTGTCGGCGCTGCGCCGCGGGGACGACGCCGCCGCGCGGTCGGCCTTCAACGCCGTCTACGGCCAGGTGCCCGGCGAGCTCGCCCCGAAGCTGGCGCTCGCGCTGGCCTGCGAGCGGTCCGGCGAGCACGACGTCGCCGAGGCGCTCTACACGATCTGCGCGCGCACCGACGCCAACTACACCGCCCCCGCGGCCTTCGGTCTCGCGCGGATCCGGGTGCGGCGCAAGGACGTCGACGGCGCCGTCGCCGCGCTCGACCTCGTGCCCGTGACGAGCCGGGCCTTCCCCACGGCGCGCCGCGAGCGGGCCGAGCTGCTCGCCGGGTCCGGCCGCGGGCTGCCGGCGCTCGCCGACGCCCTGGAGTCGGTGCGGGCCGTGACGATCGAGCCGCTCGACCGGGTGCGGCTCGAGGCCGAGGTGCTCGACGCCGCCCTCGCCGAGGTGCTCGCGAAGGGTCCGCAGCCGTCGGTGAGCGTCGGCGGGCACGCCTGCGAGCCGAACGCGCTGCGCGACGGCCTCGAGGCCGCCTACCGGCGCCTCGCCGCGCTCGAGGGCGACCGCGGCGCGCGGGTCGCCCTCGTCGACCTGGCCAACCGCGTGCGCCGCTGGACGTGGACGTGACCGCCGAGCCGACCGGGGGAGCCGTGACCTGCCCGACCTGCGGCACCGAAGCCGACCCGTCGGCCAGGTTCTGCGAGACCTGCGGCACCCCCCTCACCCCGCCCACCCCCGCCGCCGGTGATCATGAACGATCGAGCGGTGATCATGAACAGTCGAGCGGTGATCATGAAAGATCGACGGCGGCGTGCGCCTGCGGGGGCACCTTCGTCGACGGCTGGTGCGACACGTGCGGCTCGGCGCAGCCCCGGCCCCGCGACCACGTCGTCGAGCACCCGGCCCCGGGCGTCGCCGGCGTCTGCGACCGCGGGATCCGGCACCGCAGCAACGAGGACGCGATGGCCCTCGGCGTCGTCGGCCCCCGCGTCGTCCTCGTCGTCTGCGACGGCGTCTCGTCGGCACCGCACTCCGACGTCGCGAGCCTGGCCGCCGCGCAGGCGGCGCGCGACGTGCTCCTCGCCGCCGGCCCGGACGCCGCCGCGGCCCTCCAGGCGGCGGCGGTCGCGGCGAACGCCGCCGTCGTCGCGACGACCGAGGACGTGAGCGTCGAGAGCCCGCCGTCGTGCACCTTCGTCGCGGCCGTCGTCGACGGGCCGACGGCGACGGCGGCCTCCGTCGGGGACTCGCGCGCGTACTGGTTCCCCGACGACGCGCCCGCGCAGCGGCTCACCGTCGACGACTCCCTCGCCGCCCAGGCGATCTCGGCCGGCGTCCCGCCGGAGGAGGCCGAGCGGATGCGCGGCGCCCACACGATCACCCGCTGGCTCGGCGTCGACGCGCCGCCCGTGGAGACGACGCCGACGGCCGTCGTCGTCGACCGGGCCGGCTGGCTCCTCGTCTGCTCCGACGGCCTGTGGAACTACTGCTCGCCGGCCGAGGCGCTCCCCGGGCTCGTGCGCGAGCACGTCGCCGCGGCGGGGGGCGACGTCGTCGCCGCGTGCGAGGGCCTCGTCCGCTGGGCGAACGCGCAGGGCGGGGCCGACAACATCACCGTCGCGCTGCACCGGGTCGGCGGGACGCCCGCCGGGCACGGCGAGCAGACTGGACGGCACGTCACCACCGGGGACGGCGT
>JBQGCR010000472.1:0-12634 GCA_052038585.1 Kineosporiaceae bacterium | reverse complement strand
CCCGGCGCGCAGAAGACGACGTACCGGGCGACGTAGGTCGGGGACAGCACCGAGACCGCGACGAGGAGCGCGCCGGGCACCAGCGCCCACGCCACGGCGAGCACGATCAGGTCGCGCCGCACCACGTGCCGGCCGACGAGGACCCCGGCGACGACGACGGCCCACGCCGCGGCGGCGAGCCACGGCCGCGGCGAGCCCAGCGTGCCGAACGGGGACGTCGCGACCGAGAGCAGGTCCTGGCGGGGACGCGCGGTGATCCAGCCCACCTGCCCGCGCTGGCGGCCGACGAGGAGGACGAGCGGCAGGAGGGCGACGAGCGACAGCAGCTGCGCGGTGACGATGCGCCGCAGCTCCGCCGGGCCCCGGCGCCGGACGAGCACGACGAGCAGGTGCACCGGGACGACGAGCCAGGCGTAGACGAAGACGTAGCCGGTCACGGCGAGCAGCACCGCGTAGGTCCACCACCGGCGCCGGTCCCCCGGGTCGTCGAGCAGCCGCACGAACGCCCACGTCGCCCACGTGGCCGCCGCGGTGGCGGCGGCGGTCGAGCGGGCCTCGGTACCGAAGTCGAGGACGCTCGGCAGGAGCGCGAACGCCAGCCCGGCGAGCAGAGCGGCCCGCCGGCCGGCCCACTCCTGGACGAGGCGGACGACGCCGGCGCACGCGAGGGCCATCGCGACGACGCTGAGCAGCCGGACGGCGACGACGTCGGGCCCGGCCACGACCTCGACGCCGCGGACGAGGACGTAGTAGGAGGCGTGGACCGCGTCCCGGACGCCGACGACGTACCGGGCGAAGGTCGAGGGCTCGATGGCGCCGGACCAGACCGTCGTCGCCTCGTCGAGCCACACCGGCCGGCGCGCGACGCCGCTCAGGAGCACGGCCAGGGTGACGAGCACCGGGACGACGACGACGCCGGGCGCGCGGTCGGTGACCGCCCGCCGCGGCGTCGTCGTCTCTGCCGGGGCCTGGTCCATGCTCAACGCATCGTAGGCCGCCGCGGGGTCAGACCTTCGTGCCGAGGAGCTCGGACAGGTTGCGGTCGACGGCGTCGAGGTAGGTCTGCTCGAAGCCGAAGAGCCCGAAGTGCCCCGCGACCGAGGGCAGCACGCGCAGCTCGGCCCCCGGCACGAGGGCGGCCTCGGCGGCGCAGTCGCGCGGCGGGAAGAACATGTCCTCGTCGATCGGCATGACGAACGTCTTCGCCGTGATCCGGCCGAGCGCCGCCGCGAGGTCTCCCCCGGTGTTGCGGGCGACGTCGCCGTGCTGCCACTTCCACCCCATGACGAGCAGGGCGTTCGGGTCCATGGCGCTGAAGACCGCGCGGACGAAGTTGTCCCGGAAGTCGGTCGTCGAGGAGAAGCTCACCCCGGGTGCCGGCGAGATCCCGCGCCAGAACTCGGTCTTCCAGAACTCGGTCGACAGGCCCATCGTGCACCAGATGTCCGCGTGCCGGGCCAGGCCCGCCGCGACCTCGGTGTGCGAGGCGTACTCGCCGCCGTTCCAGCCGGGGTCGGACGTGATCGCGTCGAGGAGGGTCTGGGTGAAGAGCCAGTCGTGCGGGGTGTTCTGGGCCGTCCCGGCGATCGGCGCGGCCCGCAGGACGCGCTCCGGGAAGCGGACCGCCCACTCGTACGTCTGCTGCGCCCCCATCGAGCCGCCGACGACGAGCGCGAGCCGGTCGATCCCGAAGAGCTCGGTGACCAGTCGCGCCTGCGCCCGGACGTCGTCCCCGATCCGCACCTTCGGGAACCGCGACATCGCCACGGGGCCGTCGGTGTTGTGCGGCGACGTCGAGAGCCCGTTGCCGATCTGGTTGACGACGATGATGAAGTACTGCGTCGGGTCCAGCGCCCGGCCCGGGCCGATGTAGACCTGCTCCCACGTCTGGTGCGTGCCGCTGAACCACGTCGGGATGAGGATCGCGTTGTCCTTGGCGGCGTTGAGCTCGCCGTAGGTCGCGTACGCGAGCCGGAGGTCGGGGATCGTCTCGCCCTCCTCGAGCTCGAAGTCTCCGAGCCCGTGGAGCTCGTAGGCACCCTGGACCTCGGGCGTGTAGAAGTCGTTGCGGATCATGGGGACGTCTCCTCGTCGAGTCGTTCCGGTCTGGCCGCCCACAGTGGACCACGCCGGACCGCCCGCGCGGCAGGCCCGACGCTAGGGTGACCACGTGGACAGCGCCCCCGTCTCGCCCGTCGTCCTCGAGTGGGAGCCCGAGGTCGAGGACTGGTACGACGTCGCCGGGGCCCGCGGCCTGCTCGGCGGGATGCGCCGGGCGGCGGTCCGCTCGTTCTGGAAGCGGGCGACGACGCTGCACCGCAAGACCCTCGCCGTCGTCGGGGACGACGGCGTGAGCGTCGAGACCGCGTTCGACACCAAGCGGTACGCCTGGACCGAGATCGCGCGCGTCGACGAGACCGAACGGGTGTGGGTGCTGCGCACCGGCGAGCGCGGCCAGGGCGTGCCGCTCGCCAAGCGCGGCGCGAAGAGCCCGGCCGACGTCGAGCGGCTGTCGGCGCTCTTCCGCGAGCGGCCCGCCCGGCGCTGACGGCAACCTTTCGCGGCCCCCACCCCCTGGGACGGGGTGGGAAGGAGTCCGGATGGGCGAGCAGGTGGCGTTCGAGACGTGGGTCGCGGCCCGCGAGCGCGCCCTGCTGCGCACGGCCTGGCTGCTCACCGGGGACTGGCAGCACGCCGAGGACCTCGTGCAGTCCGCCCTCGTCGCGGTCTGGCCGCGCTGGGAGAGGGTCTGCGCCGCAGGCGATCCCGAGCCCTACGTCCGGACCGTGCTCGTCCGCACGTACACCGCCGGACGGCGCCGGCTGTGGCGGCGGGAGCAGCCGAGCGCGGCCCCGCCGGAGCGGGCGTCGACGACGGACGACGTCGGCACCGTCGACCTGCGTGACACCCTCCTGCGGGTGCTGCCGCACCTGCCGACGGGCCAGCGCGCCGTCGTCGTCCTCCGCTTCGCCGAGGACCTGTCCGAGCAGCAGACCGCCGACGCCCTCGGGGTCAGCGTCGGCACCGTGAAGAGCCAGTCGAGCAAGGCCCTCACCCGGTTGCGCGCCGTGCTCGGCAGCCGGGAGGACGTCGAGGGCGCTGCCGGCTCGCGGAGGGAGGCCCGATGACCCGCCTCGAGGACGACCTCGGCGCCGCGCTGCGCGCGCTCGTGCCGGACGACGTGCCGGCGACGGACCTCGCGCGGCGGGTCCCCCGGGTCGCCGCCCGGCGCCGGGTCGCCCGGCGGACGGTGCTCGTGGCAGCGGTGCCGGCGGCCCTCGGCGCCGCGGTCGCGGGCGAGCGCCTGCTCGACGACCGACGGCGGGCGGCCGGTCCCGCCGGACCGCCCCCTCCGGTCGACCTCGGCCGCCCGCACGTCGTCGTCGTCCCCGCGACCGTCCCGCCCGGCTCGACGGTCGCCCTGTGGGTGGCGCAGCCGGAGGGCACCGACCTCGGCCTGTACGGCGAGGTCGGCCGCGTCGAGCGGTGGACCGGGAGCCGGTGGGTCGAGCAGGGCACGTTCACCGGCGGCGTCTCGGGGATCACCGCGGGCACGCTCGGCCCGGCGACCGGCGTCGCCGTCCCCAGCCTCGGTCTCACGGCGGCCGGCGGCCGGGGACCGGTCGAGCTCGTCGACCTCGCGGGGCTGGCGCCCGGCACGTACCGGGTCGGGCACGGCGGCGAGCGCGGGACCGCCTGGGGCCTGGTCACCGTCGACCCGCAGGCACCGCCCCCGCCGCAGGTGGCCGCACCGGAGGGGTCCGTCGTCGGCGTGGCCTTCGACGAGCCCGTCCTCGACGTCGGCACCGCCGCGACGGGACGCCTCGTCGTCTGGGAGCAGCCCGGCGAGGACGTGCCCGCCGACGTCGTCGGGACCCTCTCCGGCCGCCTCTCCGGGCCGGGCCGGCTCGAGCGCTGGTCTGGCGACGGGTGGCAGGACACCGGGCGCGGGCTGCCGGTCCGGCAGGTCGAGGTGATGTTCGCCGTCGCCGCCGACGTCGACGTGCCCGCGCTCGGGACCGGCACCTACCGGGTCGTCGTCACGGGGTCGGTCGCCGGGCCGATGGCGGCGCCGCTGTGGGTCGTCGGCCCGTGACAGGCCGCTCCATCGACCACACCGTCGGCCCGCCGGGCACCTGGACGCTGCCCGTGACGGCGAACCCCAGCCCGCGGTAGAGCGCGACGTTGCCCTCCGTCGAGGTCTCGAGGTGGGCGGGGACGCCGAGCTCGTCGGCCAGCGCCAGGGCCGGCGCGAGCAGCCGGGTCGCCAGGCCGCGCCGACGGTGCTCGGGGCGCACCCCGACCGTCGCGACGGTGACGACGTCGTGGTCGGGTCGCAGCGCGGCGGCGAGCTCGTCCGCGGCCCGGGCCTCGTCCGCCCGGTCCCCGACGAGGCCGGCCTCGGTCGGGGCGATCTCCTCCCAGACGCGGTGCGGCACAGGCCGGTCGGGGCGCAGCACGGTCGCGACGCCGACGACGTCGCCGGCCGGGCACGTCGCGACGTGGACGAGCCCGAACGGCACGCCGACGTGCGCCGTCATCACCTCGTGCAGGCCGCGCAGCCGCTCGCGCCGGCCCTCCTCGGGCGTGATCCAGTCGGTCCACGGGTACCCGGCGAAGGCGTCGGCGAGCGCGTCCGCGGCGGCGGCGACGTCGTCCGCCGTCGCCGCCCGGACGGCGTGCTCGCTGCCGGCGGCGGTGCAGGTCATGCCCGCCAGTCTGCCGTCACCACCGGTGCGCGACGTCGACGACCACCCGGGACCCGCTGCCGGGACCGTCGAGGACGAAGACACGGAACGGCAGGCGGGCCCGGACGCCGAGCCCGAGCGTCGTCTGCCCCTCGAAGGTGCCCGCCCAGGCCACCTGGCGGAAGGTCGTCCAGCCCGTCACCCCGACGAGGTGGGCGGGGTCGGCCGGGTCGTACGTCGGCCTGCCGGCCCCGTCGTAGGCGGGCGAGCCGACGACGACGGCGAGCCGGGCGCCGCCGGCGAGCGGGACGACGGCGCCCTCGCCCTCGGTCCGGACCTGGTCGACGTAGCGGACGTCGTAGAAGGAGGTCTTGCCGGCGACGTCGACGACGAGCCGGTCGTAGCAGGTCTGGCGTCCGGCGCGGACGCCGGTCAGGGTGTTCGGGGCCCGTCCGGCGACCGACGCGCGCTCGGCGCCCGAGCCCCACGTGATGCCGCAGTACGGTGCAGCGGTGGTCCGAGCCGCACCTGCGGCCGGGGCCGTCGCGGCCGCCGTCGTCAGCGCGGTCAGCGCCGTCACGACCATGATCAGGGTTCTCGCGGTTCTCCTCATCGTCCTCGCCCTCCCGGGGCAGGCCGTCGCGACCCTCGCGACGCGCACCCCATCGACGGCCGACCGGGCGGGACGGTTGTCATGCCTAGACTCGGGGCCGTGCCAGCCCCGAGGACCCTCGCCGCCAAGTACGCCACGACCTGCTCCGTCTGCCGCGGCGCCATCGCCCCGGGCGAGACGATCACCAAGGCCGGCACGGGCTGGGGACACGTCGACTGCGCAGCGGCGCCCGCGGCGGGCCAGGCGGCGCTCGTGCCGGCCGCGGCTCCCGCGGCCGTGCCCGCCGGAACCCTCGAGGTCTGGACGGACGGCGCGTGCTCGGGCAACCCCGGCCCCGGCGGCTGGGCCTGGGCGACGCAGGACGGCCGGCAGGGCAGCGGGGGCGCGCCGGCGACGACGAACCAGCGGATGGAGATCCAGGCCGCGCTCGAGGCGGTGAGGGCGCTCGAGGGCGGGCTCGTCGTCGTCAGCGACTCGACCTACGTCGTCAACTGCTTCCGCGACGCGTGGTGGAAGGGCTGGCTCGCCCGCGGCTGGGTCAACAGCGCGAAGAAGCCGGTCGCCAACCGGGACCTGTGGGAGCCGCTCATCGAGCTCGTCCGGGAGCGCGACGTCCGGTTCCGCTGGGTCAAGGGGCACTCCGGCGACCCGATGAACGACCTCGTCGACCGCCTCGCCGTCGAAGCCGGGCGCGCGCACGCGCCCGGCTCCGACGGCTGAGAACCGCTGTCGCTCAGCTGATCTCGCGGCGCGAGGCACGCAGCCAGCCCAGGGCCAGCGGCAGGGCGAACCAGATCGCGGTGACGCTCGCGAGCTGCGCCCACTGCTCACCCGTCGGGGCGGCGGCCTCGTAGAACGGCGTCCCGCCGAGCCCGAGGTCGATCCACGGCCCCACCCCGTCGAGCGCGGGGACGACGAAGACGACGATCGACAGCACGGTCGGCAGGACGAGGAACGTGACGATGGCGACCGCGGGGTGCTGGAGCAGCAGCCCGAAGGCGTAGCCGGCGAGCGTGTTGATGACGGCGAGGAGCAGGAGCCGCCCGACGAGACCGGCGCCGACGGACCACGGCACGCCGTCCCACACGACGTCGGCGACGGCGGTGCCCAGCGCGGCGGCGACGACGGTCGCGAGGAACGCGGCCACCGCGAGGACGGTGACGGCGAGGGCCTTGGCGACGACGACGCGGGAGCGCTGCGGGACGAGGGTGAACGTCGTCAGCGCCGTCCGCTGCGACCACTCGCTCGTCACGAGGAGGATGCCCACGACGGGCAGCAGGAGTGTCACGGGCACCTGCGCGGCGAGGAGCAGCTCCTGGAAGGAGACCCCGCGCCCGCCGTCGGAGAAGCCGACGATGAGCGCGACGCCGCCGAGGCCGAGCAGCGCGGTGATGGCGAGCAGCCACCGCCCGGAGCGGGTGTCGGCGCTCTTGCGCAGCTCGACCGCGACGAGCCGGGCCAGGGACGGCGGGGCCGGGGCGGTGGTGACGGGGGGCAGGGTGACGGTGGCGGTGCTCAACGGGTCCCTCCGGGGGTGACGAGGCTGAGGAAGAGGTCCTCGAGGCTGCGGGCGCCGTCGAGCAGGTCGCTCTGGGCGCCGGCGGCGACGACGCGGCCGCCGCCGATGACGACGAGCCGGTCGGCGACGGCCTGCACCTCGTGGAGCAGGTGCGAGGACAGCAGGACGGTGCCGCCGCGGTCGGCGAAGCCGCGCAGCAGCCCGCGCATCCAGAAGATGCCCTCGGGGTCGAGGCCGTTGGCGGGCTCGTCGAGGACGAGCACCTGCGGGTCGCCGAGCAGCGCCTGGGCGATGCCGAGCCGCTGCTTCATGCCGAGCGAGTAGGTGCCGACCCGCTTGCGGGCGGGCCGCCCGTCGAGGCCGACGGCGGCCAGCGCCTCGTCGGCGCGGCCGGTGTCGACCCCGATCGTCGCGGCCGCGAGGCGCAGCACCTCGCGGCCGGTGCGGCCCGGGTGCTGGGCGCCGGCGTCGAGGAGCACGCCGACGACGCGACCGGGGGCCGGGTGCGCGGCGTAGGGGCGGTCGCCGACGAGCGCCCGGCCGGACGTCGGCCGGGTCAACCCGCAGAGCATCCGCAGGGTGGTGCTCTTGCCGGCCCCGTTGGGGCCGAGGAAGCCGGTGACGGTGCCGGGCTCGCACCGGAACGAGACGTCGTCGACGACGGTCTGGTCGCCGTAGCGCTTGGTGAGGTTCTCCGCGATGAGCATGTGCCCCAGCCTGGTCGGGCCGGCGGTCGCACCGCATCGGCCGAGGGTCGACGCCCGCGCCGCCCGATGTCGACTTTGGTCGGATACCTTCGGCGGTGCGTCGCTCGTTAGGGTCGTCCCGTGGTGGAGCATCCGGCCGACGACGCCGTCCCGACGCGCCCGCGCGGTGGACGGCGCGGCGCGCAGCTGGCCCGTGACGTCGCCGCCGTCCTCGTCTCCCTCCTCGGCGGCTTCGCCCTCTTCGGGGCCGGGCTGGAGTCCTCGACCGCCACGGAGCCGTGGCTGCGCGAGCTCGACCTGCTCGCCGGCCTCGTCATGTGCGTCGCCGTGTGGTGGCGCCGGCGGTGGCCGCTCGGCCTGGCGCTGGCCGGCGCCGTCCCGGCGGCCTTCTCCGACTTCGCCGGCGTGGCCGTCACGGTGGCGATCTTCACGTGCGCCGTCCACCGGCCGTGGAAGGACCTCGTGCCGGTCGTCGGGCTGCACTGGGTCGGCGTGCTCGCGTACCTGCGGGTGCGGCCGGACCCGACGACGCCGCTCGTCCTGTCCTTCCTCTTCGGCACCGTGCTGCTCGCCGCGGTCATCGCCTGGGGGATGTACGTCCGCGCCCGGCGCCAGCTCGTGGAGTCGTTGCGGGAGAGGGCGGAACGGGCCGAGAGCGAGCAGGCGGCCCGGGTCGCCCAGGCCCGTGAGGGCGAGCGGAGCCGGATCGCGCGGGAGATGCACGACGTCCTCGCGCACCGGATCTCCCTCGTGAGCATGCACGCCGGGGCGCTGGAGTACCGGGCGGACGCCCCCGCGGCGGAGGTCGCCGCGGCGGCGGGGGTGATCCGGGCCAACGCGCACGAGGCGCTGGAGGACCTGCGGCAGGTCATCGGGGTGCTGCGCTCCGGGCCCGAGGAGAGCGCCGGACGGCCGCTGCCGGTGCTCGCGGACCTGCCCGCGCTCGTCGCGGACGCCCGCGCGGCCGGCGGGCGGGTGGAGGCCACCGTCGAGGTGGACGACGTCGCCGCCGTGCCGGCGGTGAGCGGGCGGACCGCCTACCGGGTGGTCCAGGAGGGGCTGACGAACGCGCGCAAGCACGCCCCCGGTGCCCTCGTCCGCGTCGCGGTGCAGGGCCGCCCCGGCGACGGGCTGCACGTCACGGTGAGCAACCCCCGCGGGGTGGCCGCCGGGACCGTCGTCCCCGGTGCCGGGACGGGGCTCGTCGGGCTGACCGAGCGCGCCGTGCTCGCCGGCGGGCGTCTCGAGCACCGCACCGACGCCGACGGCACCTTCCACCTGTGCGCCGACCTGCCGTGGCCGGCCCCGTGAGCGTCCGGCTGCTCGTCGTCGACGACGACCCGCTCGTCCGCTCGGCGCTGCGGCTCATGCTCGGCGGGTCCGGGGACGTCGAGGTCGTCGGCGAGGCCGCCGACGGCCTGGAGGCGCTGGAGGCCGCGGCCCGGCTCGCCCCCGACGTCGTCCTCATGGACATCCGGAGGCCGGTGCTCGACGGGCTGTCGGCGACGGAGCGGCTGTGCGCCCGCGCCGGGGCGCCGCACGTCGTCGTCCTCACGACCTTCGACGCCGACGACCAGGTGCTGCGCGCCCTGCGGGCCGGCGCGAGCGGCTTCCTGCTCAAGGACACCCCGCCGGCGGACCTCGTCGCCGCGGTGCTGCGGGTCGCCGACGGCGAGGCGATGCTCTCCCCCGCCGTCACCCGCGCGGTCATCGACCGGCTCGCGGCGGTCGACGACACGCCGGCCGCCGACCCGCGCCGGGACCGCGCCCTCGCACGGCTCGCCCGGCTCTCCGGGCGCGAGCACGAGGTGGCGCTCGCCGTCGGCCGCGGCCTGAGCAACGCCGACATCGCCGGCGAGCTGTACATGAGCGTCGCGACGGTCAAGGCGCACGTCTCCCGCGTGCTCGACAAGCTCGAGGTGGACAACCGGGTGCAGGTGGCGCTCGTCGCGCACGACGCCGGGCTCGTCTGACGGGCTCGTCCGACCGGCTCGTCCCGGCGGCGTTTCCCAGGCGGCGGTCAGGAACGTGCGGCACCCTGATCCGGTGCACGCGAAGATGACCAAGGCCGAGCTCACCGAGCGCATGCTCCGCGAGCGCCGCGCTTCGATGATCGTCAACGTGCGCTCCCGCCGGGGCGCGCTGCACCACGAGGCGATCCGGCGGCGGCTGGAGGAGCGCGGCTGGACGGTCGAGGCGCACCTGGTCCACGACCCGGCGCGGGAGCTGTCCGAGGTGGTCCCCCGCGTCGTCGCGCAGCGACCGCCGCTGCTCGTCGTCGGGTCCGGGGACGGGACGGTCGCCAGCGTCGTCGGGGCGCTCGCGCACCAGCCGGTCGTGCTCGGCTACCTGCCGCTCGGGACGACGAACAACTTCGGCCGCTCGCTCGGGCTGCCGCTGGAGCCGGGGGCGGCGGTCGACGTCGTCCTCGACGGCAAGGTGGCCGACGTCGACCTCGGCGTCGTCAACGGCACGTACTTCGCCAACCTCGTGTCGATCGGCATCTCCTCGGCCGTCGCCGGGCGCACCCCGCACGAGCTCAAGCGGCGCATCGGACGCTCGGCCTACGCGGTGACGAGCGCGCGGGTCCTGGTGCGGCACAAGCCGTTCACCGCCGAGGTGACGAGCGGGACGACGACGTGGAGGGTGCGCACCCACCAGCTCAACATCGCCAACGGCGCCGTGCACGCGGGCACCGCGATCGCCGCGGACGCGAGCCTGGACGACCGGCTGCTCGTCGCCTACGCCCTCGGCGGCTCGTCCCGGCTGTCGACGGCGCGGGCCGCGGCCCGGCAGGCGCTCACCGGGTGGCAGCCGGTGGAGCGCAAGGGATACCTGCTCGGGGCCGACTTCCGGGTGGAGACCGACCGGCCGATCGAGCTCGACGTCGACGGCGAGATCCGGGGGACGACGCCGGCGACGATCGAGGTCGCCGCGCAGGCGCTCAACGTCATGGTCCCGCAGTCGTTCCAGGACACCTGACCCGCTCGGCCGACCTGATCGCGGCCGCTACTGCCGGAAGCGCTCCGCCGCCTCCTGCACCTGCCGGTGCCAGGCCGCCCACCACGCGTCGTCGGCGTCGGGCAGGTTGTCGTTGCCCTGGTTCAGGCCGACCCGGCCGTCGACGAGCTCGCGGACGACGTCGGCGTGGCCGGCGTGCCGGTGCGTCTCCGTCGTCATGTGGACGAGCATCCGGTGCAGGGTGACCTGGCCGCGCTCGCCCCACCACGGCACCGTGCCGACGGCGTCGAGCGGCAGCGCGGTGATCGTCGCGTCGGAGTGCACCCAGACCCGCCGGTAGAGCGCGGAGACCTCCTCGACCGACTCCTCCGGCGTCGCGAGGAAGTCGGCGTTCGGCGGGGCGTCGTCCGCGAAGTGCGGGAACTGCTCGGGGTACGGCCGGCCGAAGGAGTCCCCGAAGTAGTACGCCTCGACGCTCGCCGTGTGCTTGACCAGGCCGAGCAGGTTCGTGCCGGTCGGGGTGAGCGGGCGTCTCGCGTCGTACTCGGACAGTCCCCCGAGCTTCCACAGCAGCGCGTCCCGGGCGCCCTGGAGGTAGCGGAGCAGGTCGGCCTTGGCGTCGTCGAGGAGCGTCATGGCCGCCAGCCTGGCACCGGCGTGCGACAGCCGGCACCCGGCTTTCTCAGGCGTTGGTCCACCAGCCGGTGCCGTACCAGCCGTTCCAGCGCCGGTCACGGTCGACGAGGCGCGGTTCGCGACCGTCCCGGACGGGTCTGTCGCGCCCGCAGCGCCGGCAGGCCTCGTAGGGGGAACCGTCGTCGGTGCGGTAGGTCGTCCAGCGGTGGTGCAGGCCGGTGCGGCAGCCCGGTCCGGGCACCGCCCCGGCGGGCCGCGGGGCCGGGCCGGACCGCACGGCCACGGCCAGGCTCGGCGCGCGGAGCGCGAGGCGGACGAGGTAGCCGGCACGGTGGTCCTCCGGCACGGCGGCGAGCTCGGCGGTCAGCTCGGCGCGCCAGCGCTCGCGCTGCTCGCCCGCCGGCAGGAGGCGGACGACGGCGGCGACGACGGCCTCGACAGGTCTCATGTCAGCCTCCCAGCACCGGTCCGGGCAGCACGCGACCGCGCGGCGCGGTCCGGGCGAGGGCGTCCCGGGCGGCGACCGAGCCGTCCCGGGTCAGGCGGTAGAAGCGGCGGGCCGGGCGGCCGACCGCTCGCGGGTCGACGTCCTCCCACCGGGACTCGAGCCAACCGCACGCCTCGAGCCGGGCCAGGATCGGGTGCACCGTGCCGCTCGGCAGCCCGGCCTCCTCCCCGATCTGCCCGCCGTAGCGCTCGCGCGCAGGGTCGTGCAGCAGCAGCTCGAGCACCATCCGGGTCGGCGTCGTCATCCGCGGTGCACCCATGCTCGTACTCCAGCTAGGGGTGGTGCGTTTCGGAAGACCTCGCGCCGCGTCGCCCGTACCGTGGCCGGATGCCGACCCAGACCGTCGACCTCCACGTCGCGGCGCCGCTCTTCGTCGAGCAGGCCGCGGCCTTCGTCGCGGCGGCCGGGGCCTTCTCCGACGTCGAGCTGCTCGACCCGTGCGCCTGCCGCGGCTGGAGCCGGCTCGACCTCGTGACGCACCTGCGGCTCGGTCTGGAGGAGCTCGCGGCATCGCTCGCCGTGCCCGCGACGGGCCTGGTCGACCGGGACGCCGCGACCTACTGGACCGCGCACCCCGACGACCGGGACGACGACCCCGTCGCCCACCTCATGTGGTTGCGGCGCACGGCGTCCGCCTACGGGCGACCGAGCGCCGCGGTGCGCCACCTCGGCGTCGCCGCCGAGCGGGCGGTCGCCGGCGTCGAGGCGCTCGACGACCGGCCGGTCCCCTTCCAGGGGTGGACGCTGACGGCCGGCGACCTCGTCGCGACCTGGGTCGTCGAGGTCGCCATCCACCACCTCGACCTGTCCGCGGACGCCGACCCGCCCGGGGTCCGGCTGGCCCGCTCGACGCTCGAGGCCCTCACCGGGGCCGTCCTCCCCGCGACCCTGCCCGACCGCGACGCCGTCCGGATCGGCCTCGGCCGGACCCCGTGGCCGCCCGACCTCCCCCCGGTCCCCGGCTACCCCGTCACCCTCTGACGCCGACGACCACCGGCGCGA
>JBQGCR010000471.1:0-1515 GCA_052038585.1 Kineosporiaceae bacterium | reverse complement strand
CCGAGCCCGACGCGGTCGGGGCCGCGTCGAGGACGACGGCGTACATCGTGCTCGTCAGGGCCGTCGCCGGGAGGGTGACGGCGGTGCCGCCGCAGACCGGGGCCACGACCTGGGCCCCCGCCGCCGTCCGCACCGACACCTGCAGGTCGCACGGGTCGCCGAACGTGCCGCCGGAGGTCGAGACCGTGACGGACTGCCCGCTGCGCCCGGCGAAGGCCACCTCCCCGTCCGTGCCGACGTCCTCCCGGGACGTCCCGGGCACGCCCGACCGTAGCGGCCTCGGTCGATCGTGGTGGAGATCCGCCGTGATCGGGGTTCGCCGTGCGCCGGGCGGGCCCCGCGTGCCACGATCTCGCATGACCGAGCCCGCCGACGTCGAGCCCCGGACCGCCGAGCTCATCCGCGAGGTCCGCGCCGAGCTCGTCCGGCTGCGCAAGGGGCCCGGCGTCTACTCGCCGCGGCTCGAGCAGCAGCTCGGCCCGCGGCTTCGGGCGCTCGTCGACCCCGACCATGACGAGGGGCCCGTGCTCCGCTCGGAGCTCGCGCTGCTCCTCGACCGGGTCGCGACCGAGGTGCTGTCCCCCGCGTCCCGGACGGCGGCCCTCTTCGCGCTCGGCGTGCACCGCAGCCACGGCGACCGGTCCCTCCAGGGGCGCCTGGAGCACGTCGCGGCGCTGGGGAAGGTGTCCCTGCGCACGGTGCAGCGCCGGGTCGACGACGCCTTCGCCGCGATGGCCGCCGCCCTGGCCGCCGAGCTCGCCGGCCGGGAGCGGGCGAGGGTCGCGCCGCCCGGCTGGCGGGTCGACGCGCTGCACTCGCGCCTGACCTTCTCCGGCCGGCGGCCGACGCTCGTCGAGCGGCGGACCGTCGTCGCCCTCACGCCGGGGCTCGCCGTCGTCACCGGCAGCCTGAGCTTCCCCCGCACCGGCGACGCGTGGCAGGGGCCGCTGCGCGTCGTCGCCGGGGACGGCTGCGCCGTCAAGGAGGTCGAGGAGCGGCACCCCGGCTTCTGGGAGGTCGCGCTCGAGCTGCCGTCCGCGCTGCCCGTCGGCGGCCGGCACGCGTACACGGTGACGTACGAGGCGCCGCCGGGGGCGACGATGATGCCGTTCTACGGCTTCGCGCCCTTCCGCGCGGCGCACGGCTTCAGCGCCGAGGTCGTGTTCGACGACCCCGGGACGGTCGAGGGCGTGTGGGAGCTCGACGGAGTCCCGCAGCCCGCCGCGATGGACGGCAGCACCCCGCTCGGCGCCCGCGTCCCCTTCGCGGCCGACGGCCGGACCGTCCGGGTCGCCTTCTCCGGTCTCGTCCAGGGCCTGGCCTACGGGGTCCACTGGCGCTGGCGCGCCTGACCGCGCCTGATCTGCCTGACCCGCCTGGACCGGGAGCACGCGGGGCCGGTCCCCCGTCGACCGGCCCCGCTCTCCCCCGCACGCTCCCCCGCGCCCATTCCTACCGGGCGGCCCGTCCGGCGGTCACGCGCCGGCCGGGAACTGTCGCAGATCTGTCAGGTCG
>JBQGCR010000470.1:0-6285 GCA_052038585.1 Kineosporiaceae bacterium | reverse complement strand
CACCGCGGCGGGCAGGGCGGCGGCACCCGGCGGCGGGGCCGCGGAGGCCGGCTGGACGACGGCGGTGCCGAGCGCCGCGGCGACGGCTCCGGCGAGGAGGGCGGGCAGCGCGCGGCGGCGTCTGCGCGGGCGTGGAAGGTGTTGCGGCGCAGGGCGTGACAGGTCCGACATCCCCGAGGGTCCTCTCGTCCGTGACCCCGGTGGTCCGGGGTCAGCGCTCGGACGCTATACCCAGCAAACAGTCGAGGGCAACGGCCTCCGACGGGCGCCCGAGGAGGAACCCCTGGACGAGGTCGCAGCCGAGCCCCTCGACCTGGGCCAGCTGCTCGGCGGTCTCCACGCCCTCGGCGACGACCGTCAGCCCGAGGGACCGGCCGATCGCGACGATGCCGGCGGCGAGGGTCGCCTGCTTCGGGTCGCCCGTCAGCCCGACGACGTACGACCGGTCGATCTTCAGGACGTCGAAGGCCAGCCGCCGCAGGTAGTCCAGGCCCGCGTAGCCGGTCCCGAAGTCGTCCAGGGACAGGTGGACGCCGAGCCCGGCGAGCGCCACGAGCTCGTCCGCGTGCTCGGCCGTCCCGGCGAGCTGGCGCTCGGTGAGCTCGACGCAGAGCAGGTGCGGCGGCAGGCCGGTCCGGTCCAGCGCCCGCTCCACCGCCCGGGCCAGGGCGCGGTCGCCGAGCTGGCGGGCCGAGACGTTGACCCAGACCTGCGGCGCCCGGTCCGCGAGCCGGCGCTGCCAGCGCGAGGCCTGCTCGCACGCGGTGTCGAGCACCCAGCCGCCGAGCGGCTCCATGAGCCGGCGCTCCTCGGCGACGTCGAGGAAGGCGCCGGGGCCGACGGTGCCGAGCCGGGGGTGGTCCCAGCGCAGCAGCGCCTCGACGGCGCGGACCGGGCGGACGCCGCCGTCGTCGTCCCCGCGCCCGAACGCCGGCTGGTAGACCAGGCGCAAGGTCCCCGCGGCCTCGTCCCCGGCCAGCGCGGCGCGCAGCTCGGCCTCGAGCTCGACCTGGCGCATGGCCCGCACGTGGACGGCAGGGTCGGCGAAGCGGACGCGCGCACCCCCGAGCGCCTTGGCCCGGTGCACCGCGGCGTCGGCGTCGCGCAGGAGCTGCTCGGCGGTGTCGCCGGTGCCGCCGACCGCGACGCCCGCGCACGTCGACAGCCGCAGCGTGCGGCCCGCGACCTCGACGTCCCGCTCGAGCGCCTCCTCGCGCCGCTGCGCGAGCGCGGCGGCGGCCGCGGCGGCCTCGCGCGCGTCGGCGGGCAGCCCGCCGCGCACGACGGCGAACTCGTCACCGCCGAGCCGGGCGACGACGTCGCCGGCGGTGCAGGCGCCGGCCAGGCGCGCCGCGGTGCGCGCGAGCAGCGTGTCGCCCGCCTCGTGGCCGAGGGAGTCGTTGACGTCCTTGAAGTGGTCGAGGTCGACGACGAGCAGGGCGACGTGGGTACCGCTGCGGGAGACGCGCACGAGGGCGCCGGCGAGCTGGTCGATGAGCTCGGCCCGGTTCGCGAGCCCGGTGAGCCGGTCGTGCCGGGACAGGTGGGCCAGCTCGGCCTCGGCCGCGACGTCCTCGACGTGCAGGGTGACGACGGGCGCCGCCCCGCCGTCGGCGCGCGACACCGTCACCCGGACGTGCCGGGACGTGCCGTCCGGGCCGGGGACCGCGCGGGCCTCGCGCGTCGGCCCGGGCCCGCCGGCGAGCAGCGCCGCGCGGGTGCGGTCGTGCGCCGCGCCGGTGGCGGGGTCGACGACCCGGCCGACGCCGCGGGCCACGTGGTGCCCGACGACGTCGAGCAGGGCGGCGTTGACCCGCACGAGCCGCAGCCCCGGGCCCGGCACCTCCTCGAGGAGCGCCATCCCGACCGGTGCCGTCTCGAAGGCCGTCCGGGCCCGCTCCTCGGCACCGCGCAGCGCCTCGTGCAGCGCGATCCGCTCGACCACCGAGGCGACCTGCCCGGCGCGGGTGCGCAGCAGCGCGGTCTCGGCGGTGGCCTGGTCGAGATCGGCCCGCAGGACGAGCCGGCCCGTCGAGCGGGTGCCGCTGACGAGCGGGAGCTCGACGTCGGCGAGGCCGTCCGCGCGGGCGCGGACGAGGACGTCGTCCCACGGCGGCGCCGCCGGGCCGGCGGCGTGGAGGAGGACGACGTCGAGCGCGCCGACGGCGCGGCCGAGCGGCTCCGCGAGCGCAGCGCCGACGTCCTCGACGCGGCGGGCGGTGGCGAGCGCGGCGACGGCGTCGGACATCGCGCCGACCCGCTCGGCGTGCCGCTCGGCGTCCCGCCGGGCCGTGAGCAGCGCGTCGCCCCAGGCCTTGCGGGCCCGGCCGTCGAGCACGGTGAGCCGCCACCCGTCCGGGCCGCCGTGCACGGTGACGAGCACCGGAAGGGTGCCGGCGCCGGTGCGCAGCTCCAGCGGGGTCTCCCGCACCCCGCCGTGCAGCCGCGCGGTCGGCAGCACCTGGGCCTGCCAGACGGCGGCCGCGGCGGGGGCGAGCAGGTCGGCGAAGGGCCGGCCGACGAGGTCGTCGTCGCCGAGCCAGCGGCGCACCGTCCGGTTGGCGAGCGTGACGACGCCGTCGCCGTCCAGCGAGACGAAGCCGCACGGCGCGTCGTCGTAGAGCCGCCGGTACACGTCGTCCTGGGTGCGCGGAGCGGTCACAGGAACGCCCGGATCGCCGCCGCCGTGGCCCGCGGCGCGGAGAGGTTGGGCATGTGGCCGACCGCCTCGAGGAACACGAGGTCGCTGTCCGCGAGGTGCTCGTGCAGGTACTCGGCGATCGCCCCGGGGACGACGAGGTCGTCGCGCGTCGCGAGGATGAGCGAGCGGACCGTCGAGCGCGCCAGCGTCGCGCGCTCGTCCGAGAGCAGGGCCGTGCGGGCGAAGACGTGCGCGGCCTCGGGCCGGGTGCGTCGGAAGATCGTCTCGAGCTCCGCCGCGGCGTCGTCGCGCTCCTCCGTCCCCACGAGGAGCGGGGCCATCCGGGCCGCCCAGCCGGGCCAGTCCGCAGCGATCTCCTCGAGCATCGCGTCGACGTCGGCGCGGGTGAAGCCGCCCGCGTAGTCCTCGTCCTCGACGTAGCGCGGGGACGGCCCGAGGAGCACGAGCCGGTCGAAGCGCTCCGGGGCGGCGATCGAGGCGAGCACGCCGATCATCGCGCTCGCGCTGTGGCCGACGAAGGCGACGGCGGTGAGGTCGAGGGCCTCGAGGACCTCGACGACGTCCTCGGCGTAGGCCCACAGGGACGTGTACCGCCGGGGGTCGAAGGCGGCGGGGTCGGAGCCGCCGCAGCCGACGTGGTCGAGCAGGACGACGCGGTGGTCGGCGACGAGCTCGGGCACGACGAGGCGCCACACCGACTGGTCGGTGCCGAACCCGTGCGCCAGCACGAGCGGGGGACCGTCCGGCACCCCCGTGACCGTCACGTTGTTGCGACGGAGGACGTCCACCTCTCACCCCCTGCACCGAAACGCTGCGTCACGCTAGTTGACGCAGCGTCCTGCACGCCAGGGTCCTTCGGCGGCATCCTGCCCTAGCCCGGGCCCGGGGACGCGCGCGTCGTGGCACGGGTCAGGGCCCGGTCCGCCGTGCGGACCGGGCCCTGAGGTCGTGCGTGGGGGTCGTGCGCGGGGGTCAGCCCCGGCCGGTGCTGGAGAACTTCGGCTGGGTCTGGACGTTGAGCTCGTCGAAGCTCACGCGGTTGGCGCCGGCGAACTCCTTGCCCGTGAGCTTGAGGACGTCGAAGCCCTTGCCCAGGTCGGAGCTGTAGACGTGGCCGTTGTACCAGTACGCCGACCACGTGCCGCCGCCGGTCGGGTCACCGGCCGCCACCGGCCCGCGCTCCCAGAAGCCGAGCTCCTTGGGGTTCGCCGAGTCGGTGAAGTCCCACACCGAGACCCCGCCCATGTACCAGGACTGCACCATGATGTCGCGGCCCTTGACCGGGACGAGCGAGCCGTTGTGCGCGACGCAGTTCTCGCTCGCGGCGTTGATCCGCGGGATCTTGTAGTAGCTCTTGAAGACGAGCTTGCGGTCCGCGCCCTGGCCCTCGATGTCGTAGATGCCGTTCGCCCCACGACGCGGGTCCATCTCCGGGACGCAGGTCGCCGCGCCGCCGCCGCCGAGCTCGTCGGTGAAGACGACCTTCGTGCCGGCGTTGTTGAACGTCGCCGAGTGCCAGAAGGCGAAGAACTCGTCGTCCTGGACGCGGTCGATCTCGACGAGCTTCGTCCGGTCGGTGATGTCCCACAGGACGCCGTCGCCCATGCACGCGCCGGCGGCGAGGTTCTTCTCCGGGTAGACGGTGATGTCGTGGCAGCCCGTCGTCGCGCGCGTCCCGAACGGGTACGGCGTGCCCGCCGGGTCGCCCGGGTTGCCGCCGTCGGGGAAGAGGATCGGCTCGGAGACCACCTTCGCCTGCTGCGGCCGCTTCAGCGGCACGTCGATGATCGAGATCTGGTCGTGCGGGTTCTTGCACTTGGCGAGTGCGTCGTTGACGTCGTAGGAGGAGACGTAGACGTAGACGCTGCGGCCCTTGGTGTCCGGCGCGAGGGTGTGCGTGTGGGAGCCGCACTTGGTCTCGACGGCCTTGAGGTACTGCGGGTTGCGCACGTCCGAGATGTCGAAGATCTTGATGCCCTCCCAGTAGTTCACCGGGTCGGTCGTCGACGACGTCGTGCTGCAGGAGGAGTCCGCGCGCCGGGAGTCGGTCGAGAGGAAGAGCAGGTCCCCGTACACGGAGATGTCGTTCTGCGAGCCGGGGCAGAGCACCGACGTGACGATCTTCGGCTTGCTCGGCTTGCTCACGTCGATGACGTTGAAGCCGTTGTAGTTGCCCTGGAACGCGTACTTGCCCTGGAACGCCAGGTCGGAGTTCGTCGCGTCGAGCGGTGCCGACTTCGGGATGTTGGCGATCCGCTGGACGTTGGCGCTGCTGCGCTCCTCGTCGATCCCGGGGATCGCGGTGTCCGCGCTGCCGGGGCTGGCGGACAGGACGAGGCCGACGGCGAGCGCGCCGCTCGCGGCCGTGAGCGTTCGGACAGGACGCATGCCGATCCATTCTGTCGAGATTGAGCCGGATTCGGCGAGTCTGTCAGCCTGTGCGGTTCCTGTGTCAAGAGTCAGGAAACGCGTCTTCCGTGTCGCTGGGTGCCGTGATAGGTCTAGTTCTCCTATGCGCCTGCCAGCCCGACCCCCCGCCCTCGCCGCCGCCGGCGCCCTCGCCCTCGCCCTGGCCCTGTCCGGGTGCGGCGGGGACGAGCCGCCCGTCGCGACGGCGCCCGTCGTCGCGCCGGGGGCGCCCGGCGAGACCGCCCGCACGATCGCCCCCGGCGAGCCGGTGCCGACCGTCGCCGAGGAGGTGGCCGCCGCCGACGTCGCCTTCGTCACCGGGATGATCCCCCACCACGAGCAGGCGCTCGTGCTCGCCGACCTCGCCCCCGAGCGGGCGGGACACCGGTCCGTCCTCGGTCTGGCGGACCGGATCTCCGACGTCCAGACCGCCGAGATCGGCGTCTACCAGCGCTGGCTCGCGGACCGCGGGCTCGACGAGTCCGGCGAGCCGGTGGCGCGGCGCGACGCCGGGCACGAGGGCGGCCACGAGGGCCACGGCGAAGGGGCGCACGGCGAGGCGATGGGCATGGTGAGCGACGCCGACCTCGCGCGGCTGCGGGCCGCCTCGGGCACGGAGTTCGACCGGCTCTGGCTCCGGCTGATGATCGCCCACCACGAGGGGGCCGTCGCGATGGCGCAGGCGCGCGACGTCGACGGCGGCCTCGACGAGACGGCCCGCCAGATGGCCGCCGACGTCACGGCCGACCAGCTCGCCGAGATCCGCCGGATGCAGCAGGTGCTCGGCGAGCTGGGCTGAGCCCGTCGCCGTCGGGACCTGGCAGGATCGCGCCGTGGGCGCGGGTGGCTGGGCGGGCGGTCCCGAGCCGGACGACCCCTTCGTCCTCCAGCTCGTCGTCGGGACGGACAAGGCGGCACCGGTGCGCCTCCCCGACCTCTGCGCGGCGGTCGTCGGGGCCGTCGCCGGTGCGCGCGCGGAGCGTCCGGGGGCCTTCGCCGCCTACGAGGCCGAACGGATTCGCAAGCTCGCGCGGCACACGACGCCGGCCCGGCTCGCGGCGCTCGCGGCGGACGAGGACGTCGTGGGGGCGGGGGTGACCGGGGCGCGCGTCGGGACGGCGGACGTCGTCGCCGTGGGTCCGGTCCGACGCGCGGCGACCCCGCGCGCGGTCGCCCGGACCCAGCTGTCCGCCTCGCCCGAGCGGTTCGCCGGG
>JBQGCR010000469.1:0-4457 GCA_052038585.1 Kineosporiaceae bacterium | reverse complement strand
CTTGATGACGGCCCGGAACGGGGCCTTCGTGCGCTCGAGCAGGTCCGCGGTCATCTGCTGGAACTGCGCGCGGGTGAGCTTCTCGTCGAGGTGGACCGGGCCGTTCTCGGTCATCGACAGGTACTGCAGCGAGATCGTCGTCGCCGTCGAGCTCGACAGCTCCTTCTTGGCCTGCTCGGCCGCCTCGCGCAGCCGCTGCATGGCGATCTTGTCCTTGGACAGGTCCGGGCCGCCCTGCATCTTCACGACGTTGACGAGGTGGTCCATGACCCGCTGGTCCCAGTCGTCGCCACCGAGGTGGTTGTCGCCGGACGTCGCGCGGACCTGGATCGTCGAGAAGCCGTCCTCGTCCTTGCCGACCTCGAGGAGGGAGACGTCGAACGTGCCGCCGCCGAGGTCGAAGACGAGGATGAGCTCGTCCTCCTTGCCCTTGTCGAGGCCGTAGGCCAGGGCCGCCGCGGTGGGCTCGTTGATGATGCGCAGGACGTTGAGGCCCGAGATCTCCCCGGCCTCCTTCGTCGCCTGGCGCTGCGCGTCGTTGAAGTACGCGGGGACGGTGATGACGGCGTCGGTCACCGGCTCGCCGAGGTACTCCTCCGCGTCCCGCTTGAGCTTCTGGAGCACGCGCGCGGAGATCTCCTGCGACGTGTACTTCTTGCCGTCGATGTCCACGGACCAGTCCGTGCCGACGTGCCGCTTGACCGAGCGGATCGTCCGCTCGACGTTGGTGACCGCCTGACGCTTGGCCACCTCGCCGACGAGCGGCTCGCCGGACTTGGCGAACGCGACGACGGACGGCGTGGTGCGGCCGCCCTCGGCGTTCGCGATGACGGTGGGCTCGCCGCCCTCGAGGACCGCGACCACGGAGTTGGTGGTCCCGAGGTCGATACCGACCGCACGTGCCATGGGAGTGACTCCTTCAGCGGGTGAGAGTTGAGTTGCCTGCACTCAGGTTCTCCGGCGGGGTCCGGTCTGTCAAACCGGCGCTGACCAAACTTGAGTCTGCCTGGCTCAACCACGGGTCGGGGCGCTGTGTTCCCGCTCGCCCGGGTCAGTCCTCGCGCTTCTCCTCGACCTCGAGGACGGCGCGCCCCGCCTCGCAGGAGCCGCGCACCTCGATCTCCCGGCCGCCGGCGGCGAACGTCACCTCGACGCGGCCGTCCTCGTTCTCCTGCGCCGCGACCCAGCCCGGACGCGGCGCCGACGACAGCCGCGGAGCCGGCCCGGCGCACCGCAGGGTCACCGTGCCGCCCTCGGTCCGCCGGGTCGCCGACCCGGCGTCCGCGGCGGACGGCTCGGGCCGCGAGGACGGCGAGGGGGACGACGACGGCGTGGCGGGCGGGGACGAGGCGGGCGGGGACGAGGCGGGTGAGGACGACGACGCCGGCGGTACGGACGGCCCGGGGACGCCGGGCGCGGCGGTCGCCGCCGACGTCACCTGGCGGCCCGCCGAGGTGATCGCGGCCCAGGCGACGGCCGCCACGACCGTCACCGACACCACCCACAGGGCCAGGCCCAGCACCACCGCTCGCCTCATGCCGCCCTCCCCGTCCCCGCACCAGCCTGGCACGCGGGGAACGGCCACGGGGCGCGGGCGCACGGGCTACCGTCTGGGCCGTGGCCCTGATCCTTCTCGTCGAGGACGACGCGGCGATCCGCGGCGCGCTGGGCCGGGCGCTCGCCGAGCGGGGGCACTCCGTGGAGTGGCGGCCGGCCGGGCTGCCCGGCCTGCAGGCCGCGGTCGACCTCGCGCCGGACGTCGTCCTGCTCGACCTCGGCCTGCCCGACCTCGACGGGATCCAGGTGCTGTCGATGCTGCGGGCGGTGAGCCAGGTGCCGGTCATCGTCGTCACCGCCCGCGAGGACGACGCCGACGTCGTCCGGGCCCTCGACGCCGGGGCGGACGACTTCGTCACCAAGCCCTTCGGCGCCGACCACCTCGACGCCCGGATCCGGGCGGTGCTCCGCCGTGCCGCGGCGGGCCGGCCCGAGGAGGGGCCGATCGTCGTCGGCGGCCTCGTCGTCGACGCGCGGACCCGCACCGTCACCCTCGACGGGACGCCGGTCGAGCTGTCCCGCAAGGAGTTCGACCTGCTCCTCGCCCTCGCGCAGCGGCCCGGGGAGGTCGTCACCAAGCGCGAGCTGCTCGCCGAGGTCTGGCGGCAGCCGTACGGCGGCGGGGACCGCACCGTCGACGTCCACCTGTCGTGGTTGCGCCGCAAGCTCGGCGAGAGCGCCGCGCAGCCGCGCTACCTCACCGTCGTGCGCGGTGTCGGCGTCCGGCTCGCCGCGCCCGCGGCCGGGTAGGACCGCGGCGTGCGCGGCCGGCTGCGCCTGCTCGTCGCGGCGACGACGTCGGCCGTCATCGTCGCCTTCGTCGTCCCGCTCGTCCTCCTCGTGCACCGGCTCGCGTGGGACCGGGCCGTGAGCGACGGCCAGCAGGAGGCCCAGCGGATCAGCGCCGCGCTGCTCACGGCCTCCGACGGGCGGGCGGTCGAGGACCTCGTGGCCTCCTACGCCGACGCGGTGGACCGGGTCGGTGTCGTGCTCCCCGACGGCCGCGTCGTCGGCGACGGCTCGGCCGGCGAGGAGGGCGTGCGGCTGGCGCGCGGCGGCGCGGGCGTCACGCAGGTCGTCGGCGAGGACCCGGTCGTCTACCTGCCGACGCTCGTCGACGAGGGCACGCTGGTCGTCCGCGTCCAGGTGCCCGAGGCCCAGACGAACCTCGGCGTCGCGCGGGCCACCGTGACGGTCTGCGCGCTCGGGCTGCTCCTGCTCGGCGGGTCGCTCGTCGTCGCGGACCGCCTGGCGCGCACCGTGAGCCGGCCGTTCGACGAGCTCGCCGACGCCGCCGACGCGATGCGCGAGGGCGACCTCGACCTGCGGGTCCCCGAGGACGGCCTGCCTGAGGCGGCCGCGCTCGGCCGGGCGCTCAACGGGCTCGCCGCGCGCGTCGAGGAGCTGCTCGTCGCCGAGCGCGAGGTCGTCGCGGACCTCTCCCACCGGCTCCGGACGCCGGTGACCGCGTTGCGGCTCGACGCCGAGGCGGTGGGCGACCGGGAGACGGCGGACCGCCTGCGCGAGCACGTCGACCACCTCGAGCGGGCGGTCGACGCGATCGTGGCCGACGCGCGGCGTCCTGTGCGGGCGGCCGTCACCGCGTCGTGCGACGTGCCGGCCGTCGTCGCCGGGCGGGTCGGGTTCTGGGCGCCGCTCGCCGAGGACCAGGGCCGCGCGCTGACCCTCGACCTGCCGGGCCGCGGTCTCGTCGCGAACATCGACGCGCGCGAGCTCGCCGACGTCGTCGACGTCCTCGTCGACAACGTCTTCGCGCACACCCCGGAGGGCTGCGCGGTGCACGTGGCGGTCGAGGACGTACCGGGCCGCGGGGTCGCGGTCGTCGTCGAGGACGCCGGTCCTGGGCTGCCGTCGACGGGCCTCGTCGAGCGGGGCGCGAGCGGCGGCGGGTCGAGCGGGCTCGGCCTGGACATCGCCCGGCGGGCGGCCGAGGCGAGCGGAGGGACGCTCGCGCTCGGCCGCTCCGCGCTCGGCGGCGCCCGCGTGCGGGTGCTGCTCGGCCGGGCGCGCTGACCGGCCGGCTCGCGCCGGGTGCTCCGCACCGACGGCCGGCACCGTGCGGCTCAGCCGTCCTCGGGCCCGTCGCGGTGCTCGTCGTCGCGGTGCCCGTCGTCGCGGTGCTCGTCGTCGGGGAGCTCGCGGTCACGCCGGTCCCCGCGGTCGTCGCGGCGGTCGTCACGGCGGTCGTCGTCCCGGCGGGCGTCGTCGCGGCGGTCGTCCCGGCGGGCGTCGCGGCGGGCGTCGGCCGGCTCCCGCGTCCGGCTCACCGCCGGCGCCGGCGTCGCCGTGACGGCCGCCGCGGGCACCGGCACGACGACGGTGACGACGCAGCCGCCGCCGTCGGGCACCGAGCCCGGCCCGCACGTCGGCGTCGCCGGCACCGGGGCGGCGTCCGCCAGGACGGCCGACGGCGCCGGCCCGGGGTCGAGCCGGGCCTGCTGCCTCAGGGTGGAGCCGGCGATGCCGCCGTAGGCGAGACCGGCGACGACGGTCCCCGCCGCGAGGCCGACGAGGACGGCGGGGCCGAGGAGACGGTGGGCTGGCACGGCACGAGCCTCGCCGACGGGCCGTCATGGCGACCTCGCGGCGACGTCAAGGCCGTGCAAAGCCCGGCCCGCCGGCCCGCTGCGTGCGCTGGTCTTGACGTGCGCTTGAGGGGACGCTGACTCCAGGTTCACGCCGCACCGCCGATCCTCGGAGCATGTCCCGACGCCGCCCCGCGCCGTCCACGGCCCGCACCCGCACCCGGGCCCGCGCGCTGCTCTCCGTCGTCACCGGCGGGCTCACCGCCGCGACGGTCGCCGCCACCGGTGGCGCGACGGCGCTCGCCGCCCTCGAGACCGCCGACGCGGACAGCGCCCGGCGGCACGCCGACGAGG
>JBQGCR010000468.1:0-3158 GCA_052038585.1 Kineosporiaceae bacterium | reverse complement strand
TGGAGATCTGGGAGCTCGCGAACACCTCCGGTGGGTGGTTCCACCCGGTGCACATCCACCTCGTCGACTTCCAGGTGCTCTCGCGCAACGGCAAGGCCAGCCTCGTGCGGCCGCACGAGAAGGGCGCCAAGGACGTCGTCTACGTCGGCGAGAACGAGACGGTCAGGGTCGCCATGCGCTTCGCCGGCCCGTCCGCCGGGGACGGATGGCAGAAGCCCAAGGGCCGCTACATGATGCACTGCCACAACCTGGTCCACGAGGACCACGACATGATGATGCAGTTCAGCGTCGGCGACCCGGACCACGACCCCGAGTGCGACCCGATCACCGCCGACCCGGCGTGGTGAGCGCCGTGACCACGACGGCGCCGCCGGCACGTCCGGCCGGTGCGCCGACGCCGGTCCGGCGCCGCGGCCGGCTCGTCGACCTCGCCCTCGTGCTGGCGCTCGTCCTCCTCGTCGGGCGGTTCGCGCTCGAGCCGGTCCTCGTCCCGACGACCAGCATGGAGCCGACGCTGCAGGCCGGCTCGCACGTCCTCGTCGACCACGTCGGGCCGCTGCTGCGCGGCTACCAGCGGGGCGACGTCGTCCTCCTCGACGCACCGGACGGCGGCGGTCTGCTCGTCAAGCGGGTCGCGGCCGTCGCCGGGGAGGACGCCGCGATCCTCGACGGCGTGCTCACCGTCGACGGGGTCCCGGTCGACGAGCCGTGGGTCGACCCCGGTGACGTCGACTCGGTGTACGCCGAGCTCGGACGGGTGCCGGCCGGCCACGTCGTCGTCCTCGCCGACCACCGACCGGACGCCCGGGACTCGCGCAGCTTCGGCCCGGTCGCCGTCTCCGCCCTGCACGGGCGGGTCGTCGCGACCGTCTGGCCGCTCGGGTCGCTCGGGGGCACCCCGTGACGCCCCGGGAGCCCCGTGGGCGTCGCGTGCCGCGCCTGCTGGCCGCGCTGCTGCTGCTGCTCGGGCTCGCGGTGGTCACGGCGACGCCGGCGGCCGCGCACACCGGCCTCGAGAGCAGCAGCCCGGCCGACGGCGCCACCGTTCGCCGGGCGCCGACCACCCTCGTCCTCCGCTTCGCCGATCCCGTGGTCCCCGGTACCGCCGTGGGCGCCCTCGACGGCCCGGGGGGCCGTCACTCCCTGCGGGCGCCCACGGTCCGGGGGGCGACGGTGCGGATGACCCTGGCCGGGCCGGCCGCGCCGGGCCGCTACCGGCTCGCGTGGCGCGTCGTCGCCGACGACGGGCACCCCGTCTCGGGGACCCTGCGGTTCGAGGTCGCCGCCCCGGCGAGCCCCTCCCCGACCAGCGAGGCGTCACCGACCGCCGTCCCGTCACCGGACGGCACGGAGTCCGGTGGGTCGGCGGCCACGACGCTCCCGCCGGCCGGCGCCGCCCCGGCGGCACCGGTGGGCGCGGCCGAGGACGCGCTCGCCGCCGTCGAGGGCGCCACCGCAGCGGGTGCCGACACGACACCGACCACCGGGGGGCCGGTGGTCGCCTGGACCCTGCTGGCCGCGCTCGTGGCGCTCGGCGCCGCCGGTCCCGCCGTCCTGCGCCGTCGCCGGACCACCGGACGGACGACGTCGTGACCGCCCCCGTGCTCCCCCTGCGGGTCGCCTCCCCCGGCCGGGCCGTCGTGGCCGCCGCGGTGCTCGGCGCCGCGGCAGCCCTCGTCGTGCTCAGCCTCACGACCCCGGTCGCAGCCCCGGCCTCCGCGCTGCCCGACGCCGGCCCGGGCGTGCCGCTCCTCGCGACCGGCGCCCGACTCACCTCGCGGGTCTGCGCGGTCGTCGTCGTCGGCGGGCTCCTCGTCCCGGCCTGGTTGCTGCGCGCCGCCCCGGCCCCGGAGCGGGTGCTGCGCGCGGTCCGGGTCGCGGCGTGGGCGTGGGTCGCGGCCTGCCTCCTGGGGATGCTGGGCGCCGCCGCCGAGGCCCTCGCCGTCCCGCTGCCCGGGGCGTTCACGGCCGCCCGCGTCTGGGCCTTCGTGCCGAGCCTCGAGGGCGGTCGCGCCCTCATGGTCACGGCGGCGCTGGCCGCCGTCGTCGCGGGCGGCAGCCGGCTCGTCCGGTCGCCCGCCGAGACGCTGGCGCTGCTCGGCGTCGCCGTGCTCGCGGTCCTGCCGCCCTCGCTGACCGGGCACGTCGCGACCTCCGAGCTGCACGTCCCCGTCAGCGTCGGCACCGCCGTCCACGTCGTCGCCGCGCTCCTGTGGGTCGGCGGGCTGGTGGGCCTGGGGCTGGTCGGTCGCGCGCCCACCCTCGCCGACGCCGTCGGACGCTTCTCCGGGCTCGCGCTCGTCGCCGCCGTCCTCGTGACCGTGAGCGGGCTGCTCTCGGCCTGGTGGCGCCTGGGCGCCGTCGGCGACGCGTGGCGGACCACCTACGGCGCGCTGGTCCTGGCGAAGGTCGCGCTGCTCGTCGTCCTCCTCGCGCTCGGTGCCGTCCACCGGCGCGCGAGCATCCCGGCCCTGCGCCGCGGGTCGAGCCGGGTGTGGTGGCGGCTCGCCGGCGTCGAGACCGCCCTCATGGGTGCCGCCCTCGGCGCCGCCGTCGCCCTGGGGCGTACCCCGACCCCGACCCGGCCCGACGTCGTGGCCCTCCCGCACGGCGGCGTCACGACCGTCGACCGCGCGCTGCCCGCCCCGACCCCGTGGCGCCTGCTGCTCGAGCCCCGCGCGTCCGCGACCGGTGTGGTCGCGGTGGCCCTGCTCGTCCTCGTCGTCGTGCTCGCCGCCAGCCGACCGGGTGTCGACCGGCGGGCGGCCGTGCGCGGTCTCGCCGCCGGCCTGGGCGCGGCGGCGGTGCTCGGGTGGCTGCTGCTCGGCGGTCCCGGCGCCTACGGCAGCGCGCTGCTCGCCGTCCACGGCCTGCGGCTCGTCGCGGCAGCGCTCCTCGTCCCGCCGCTGCTCGTCCTCGCGGCGCGCCACCTGCTCCCCGGGGCCCTCCCGCGCAGCTCGAAGAGCCCCGTCGACGCCGTCCTGCCCGTCGTCCTCCTCGTCGGCATCGTGCTGGGCAGCCCGCTGCTCGGGGTGTCGCTGGCGCGGGAGTCGGTGGGGACGGCGCTCGTGGCGGGCGCGGCGCTGGCCGGCCTGCCCGCGGCGCTGCTGCGGGAGCGCGGCGACCGGCGCTGGGCCGCCGGGCTCCTCGTCGCGCTC
>JBQGCR010000467.1:0-4470 GCA_052038585.1 Kineosporiaceae bacterium | reverse complement strand
TGAGGATCTTCAGCGTCGAGGCAGGCACCTGCGGGGTGCCCTGCCGCACGCCGAGCAGGCGGCGGCCGGTGCCGGCGTCGACGACGTCGACCGAGACGTCGGGCCCGTGCGCGCGCGCCGCGAGGGGTCCGGCGAGCGACGCGGCCAGGGCGGGCGGCGCCGGGGCCGCCGCGGCGGGGTCGAGCGGGTCGAGCACCGGACCGGCGACGACGACGCCCGCGCCGGGCACCCGGCCGGACGTCGGCCGCGGGGCACCTGTGGGATCGCTCACGTCGGTCGGGGTCCCCGTGCCGGAGGGTGCGGCGAGGTGACCGCCCGAGGCGGCCGCGGACCCGGTCACCAGGCCGCTGACCAGCGCGGACGTCGCGCAGAGGGCCCCGGCGCAGACCGTCCCGGCACGCGTGCGGACCCGCCTCACGGTGCTGTCCCACCCCCTGCCGGACCCCTGGTGCGGCACGGACCGGTCACCGCACCGGGGGCCGGGACGACTGTCCGGACCCGGTGCGGACACTACCCTGGGTGCGCGCCGCCGGACGGTCTGCGGTGCGCGAGGCGGACAGGGGAGTGCTGTGGAGTTCGACGTCACGATCGAGATCCCGAAGGGCCAGCGGAACAAGTACGAGGTCGACCACGAGACGGGTCGGATCCGGCTGGACCGCATGCTCTTCACCTCGACGCGCTACCCGCACGACTACGGGTTCGTCGAGGGCACGCTCGGCGAGGACGGCGACCCGCTCGACGCGCTCGTCATCCTCGAGGAGCCGACCTTCCCCGGCTGCCTCATCCGGTGCCGCGCCATCGGCATGTTCCACATGCGCGACGAGGCCGGGGGCGACGACAAGATCCTCTGCATCCCGGCGGGCGACCCGCGCAAGAACGACATCCAGGACCTGACCGACGTCAGCGACTTCGACCGCCTGGAGATCCAGCACTTCTTCGAGACCTACAAGGACCTCGAGCCGGGCAAGAGCGTCGAGGGTGCCCACTGGACCGGCCGCGAGGCCGCCGAGGCCGAGGTGCGCAAGAGCTTCGAGCGCGCCGAGGGCACCGACTTCGCGCTCGGTCACACGCCGAACCACACCTCGGGCAGCAAGGCCGACTGACGCCGGCACCGCCTCACGGGCGCCCGGCCCAGGGCATCATCCGGGTCGTCCGGACGCTCGTGAGGCGCACGTCGAGCCCGGTCCGCGGCGCCTCGACCATCATCCCGCCACCGGCGTACATCGCCACGTGGTAGATCGAGCCGGCGTCGCCCGGGTCGGTGCCGTAGAAGATGAGGTCGCCGGGGCGCATCTCGGCGTAGGAGACGTGCTTGGTCTCCCGGTACTGCGCCCGGCTGCTGTGCGAGAGCGAGACGCCGGCGCTCTGCCACGCCCGCATCGTCAGGCCCGAGCAGTCGTAGCTGTCCGGGCCGGCGCCGCCCCACCGGTACGGCAGGCCGATCCGGCCCGTCGCCCAGGCGAGCGCCGCGCGGCCGTCCGCGGACGACCCGGACGACGACCCGCCGGACGACGACGAGCCCGACGACGAGCCGGACGACGACCCGCCCGACGACGAGCCTCCGGACGACGAGCCTCCGGACGACGAGCCCGACCCGCCCCGCGACGAGCCGGACGAGCCCGACGAGCCCCGGTCGTCGACCCGGCGGGTCCGGGTGCGCCCCGCCCGCTCGCGCGCGGGGGCGGCACGGCGCTCGGCGTCCTCGCGGTCCTGCTCGGCCTGCTGCCGCGCGGCCTCGGCGCGGGCCCGGGCGAGCGCCTCGGCCCTGGCCCGGGCCTGCGCCTGAGCGCGGGCGCGCTCGGCGGCGGCGAGCCCCTCCCGGCGCTCCCGCGCGACCTGCTCGGACGCCGACTGCAGGGTGACGAGCTGGGCCTGCAGCGCCGTCTGCTCGGCCGCGACCTGGTCCGCGACCTGCCGGGCCCGGCGGTCGAGCGCCTCGGCGGCGTCGCGGGCCTGCTCGAGCACCCGGGCCGCGGCCTGCTGGGCGGCGAGCGCCTCGCCGGCCTGGCCCTGGAGGGCGGCGGCGACGGCACGCCGGTCGCGGACGTCGGCGAGCACCTCGCTCTGGGCGGTGCCGAGCACCCCGAGCAGCGTCGCGCGCTCCAGGACGGCGTCGGGACCGTCGGCGTCGAGCCACGCCTCGAGCCCGGTCGCCGGGCCCTGCCGGTACTGCCGGCTGGCGATCCGGCCGACGTCGCGCCGGGCGACCTCGAGCCCGGCCCGTGCGGCGTCCGCCGACCGGCGGGCGGCCCCGGCGTCGGCGGTGCGCCGGTCGAGCTCGACCCGGGCGGCGTTGTAGTCCTCGACCGCCTGGCTCAGCCGCATCCCGGCGGCGTCGGCGCGCGCCTGGGCCGCCGTGAGGGCGGCGGTGATCCGAGAGACCTCGGCCGCCTTGCCGGTCGCGGCGGCACGGGCCGCGTCGACCTGCTCCTGGGACGGGACGGTCGGCGGCACCGGCTCGGCGACGGCGAGCACGGCCGGTGCGGTGAGCAGGAACAGGGCGGTGCCGGCGGCCGCCCCGGCGCGCAGCGTCCACCCGCAGGTCCGGTCAGCCACGCACGCCTCCGAGTTACACCGTTGTCGTTCAGATGTCGGCGTGTCGCCTTGACACACCGTCCGCGACCGTAGCGGGAAACTCGGACTTTGGGAACACCTGCATCAGGCGCCCCAGCAGACTCACGCGCGCCGGGCCGGGACGGCGGGCGTCTCGTGCCAGCAGGTGCGGGGGCAGCCGCACGGACGGCGGGCGGGGGCCGGCACGGCCGGGGCCGAGGTGGCGGTGGACGAGGACCTCATGACGGGAGTGTCGACACGGACGGCAAAACGCTTGAGACGCCGTCGCGAGGCGACGGCGTCCCAAGGGTGAACAGTGGGGCTGGTGGCCGGCCCGCGCCGCGGGTGGGGTGCGGCGCGAGCCGGTGCCGGTGGCCCCGTGCGGGCGAGGTCAGCGCTTGAAGGCGTCCTTGACGTTCTCGCCGGCGTTCTTCAGGTCGGCCGAGGACTGGTCCTTGCGGCCCTCCGCCTCGAGGCGCTCGTTGTCGGTCGCCTTGCCGGTGGCCTCCTTGGCCTTGCCCGCGAGCTCCTCGGCCTTGTTCGCGATCTTGTCACCGAGACCCATGACGGTCCCCTCTCTGTCACGGTCACGCACGGCCGCGCGACGCTTGGACGTCCCGTGCCCGATCACCGCGCGAAGCATGCACGCGCCCGTCCGCCTCGCCGGATCTCCCCCTGCGGGTGAGGATCTGCGGATGAGCGAGGAGAGCGTGCGCACCCCAGACACCGGGAGCCCCGACGGCCGGTCCCCCGACACCTACGACGTCGTCGTCCTCGGCGCCGGCTCCGGCGGCGAGATCGTCGCGGAGAAGGCGGCGCAGGCCGGCCTCGGCGTCGCCGTCGTCGAGGCCGGCCTCGTCGGCGGCGAGTGCCCGTTCCTCGCCTGCGTGCCGAGCAAGGCGATGCTCCTCGCCGCGACGGCGTTCCGGCGGGCCGGCGGGGACGCCGCAGCGGCCTGGCGGGACGCCGTGGCCCGGCGTGACGAGGCGGCCCAGCACCAGGACGACGGCGGGCACGCCGGCGACCTGGAGAAGGCCGGCGCCGTCCTCGTCCGCGGCACCGGGCGGCTCACCGGGCGGCACGAGGTGGAGGTCGACGGCCGGACCCTGCGCTGGACCCGGGCGCTCGTCGTCGGCACCGGCAGCGCCCCGAGCGCCCCGCCGGTCGAGGGCCTGGACCGGGTGCCGACGTGGACGAGCGACGAGGCCCTGACGAGCCCCGAGCGCCCGGCGCGGCTGGCCGTGCTCGGCGGCGGGGCCGTCGGCTGCGAGCTCGCGCAGGTCTACGCGTCCTTCGGCGTCGAGGTGACGCTCGTCGAGGCCGGGCCCCGGCTGCTCGGCCCGGAGGACGGGTGGGTCGGCGAGCTGCTCGGGACGGCGTTGCGGGAGAACGGGGTCGACGTGCGCACCGACGTCGCCGTCGAGCGGGCCGAGGCCACCGGCGACGGCGCCCGGCTGCACCTCGCGGACGGCACGAGCGTCGAGTGCGACCGGGTGCTCGTCGCGGCCGGCCGCACCCCGCGCACCGGGGGCATCGGGCTGGAGCACCTCGGCCTCGAGCCCGACGGCCCGCTCGAGGTCGACGCCCGCTGCCACGTCCGCGCCGGGGACGGCGTGCTCGACGACGTCTACGCCGTCGGGGACGTCACGGGCGTCGCCCCCTACACGCACACCGCCTCCTACCAGGCCCGCCTCGCCGCGGCCGACCTGCTCGGCCACGGCCGCGACGGGGACTTCTCCGCGATCCCCCGCTCGGTCTACACCGAGCCCGCCGTGTGGTCGGTCGGGCTCTCGGAGTCCGCTGCGGCGCAGCAGGGGACGCCCGTGCGGTCCGCGGACTTCGACGTCACGCAGACCGCCCGGGCGTTCCTCGAGGGGCAGGACGGGGACGAGCCTGCGGGAGCGCGGCTGCGGCTCG
>JBQGCR010000466.1:0-2771 GCA_052038585.1 Kineosporiaceae bacterium | reverse complement strand
GTCAGGGCGGCGCGCGCGTCGTCCTCGACGGTCAGGGCGTCGTCGTCGACGAGGAGGAAGCCGAGCATCGGCACGGCCTCGCCGAGCAGCTGGACCCGGGTCTGGACGAGCGGTGCGGCGGCCTCGACCGCCGCCCGCTGGGCGTCGGTCGGCGGGCTCGCGACGACGTCGTGCGCCTCGAGGTAGGCCAGCAGTCGGGCGGCGAAGTCGGCGGGGTCGAGCCGGCGCAGGTGCTCGGCGTTGATCGCCTCGGCCTTGGCCTGGTCGAAGCGTGCCGGGTTGGCGTTGACGTCGCCGATGTCGAAGGCCGCGACCATCTCCTCCATCGTGAAGATGTCGCGGTCCTCGGCGATCGACCAGCCGAGCAGCGCGAGGTAGTTGAGCAGGCCCTCGGGGACGAACCCGCGGTCGCGGTGGTGGAAGAGGTTGCTCTGCGGGTCGCGCTTGGAGAGCTTCTTGTTCCCCTCGCCCATGACGTAGGGCAGGTGGCCGAAGCGCGGCACGTCGGTCGCGACGCCGATCGCCACGAGCGCCCGGTAGAGCGCGATCTGGCGCGGCGTCGAGGAGAGCAGGTCCTCCCCGCGCAGGACGTGCGTGATGCCCATGAGCGCGTCGTCGACCGGGTTGACGAGCGTGTAGAGCGGGTCGCCGTTGGCGCGGACGACGACGAAGTCCGGCACCGACCCGGCCTTGAAGGTGACCGGCCCGCGGACGAGGTCGTCGAACGTCACGTCGTCGTCGGGCATCCGCACCCGCAGCACGGGTTCGCGGCCCTGGGCCCGCAGCTCGGCCTTCGCCTCGTCCGTGAGGTCGCGGTCGTGGTTGTCGTACCCGAGCTTGGGGTCGCGGCCGGCCGCGCGGTGGCGGGCCTCGACCTCCTCGGGCGTCGAGAAGGACTCGTAGAGGTGCCCGCCGGCGACGAGCCGGGCGACGACGTCGTCGTAGATCGCCCGGCGCTCGCTCTGCCGGTACGGCTCGTGCGGGCCGCCGACCTCGACGCCCTCGTCCCAGTCCATCCCGAGCCAGCGCAGCGCGTCGAGGAGCTGGGCGTAGCTCTCCTCGCTGTCGCGCGCGGCGTCGGTGTCCTCGATGCGGAAGACGAACGTGCCGCCGACGTGCCGCGCCCACGCCCAGTTGAACAGGGCGGTGCGGACCATCCCGACGTGCGGGGTGCCGGTCGGGGACGGGCAGAAGCGGACTCTGATGTCGGACGCGGGGTTCTCGGTCATGGTGCGACCAAGCCTAGGACCTGCCCGCGGCTCAGCCGACGCGCGCGCCCGCCGCCTCGACGACCGTGCGGACCACGGCGGCGTCGCGCTCCGGGACGTCGACGAAGCGGATGCCGAGCTCCGCCCCGCCCCGGCCGTCCTGCTCGGCGTGGCTGACCGCGCCGGGCAGCCGCAGCGCCGTCCCCCGCAGGGAGGTCTCGACGGTCACCGTCTCGCCGAGGCCGAGCAGCCGCGGCACCGTGCAGCGCAGGCCGCCCTCGCCGAGGTCGCGCAGCTCCCCGGCGAGGTCCCCGAGGCGGCTGCGGACGACGACGGCGCCGGTCGTCGGGACCCGGACGCCCTGCCGCCGGTCGAGCTGGGCGGTGAGGTCGCTCATCGACCGGACGCTGTCGACCGCCTGGGACACCCGCCCGTCGAGGTCGTCGACGAGCTCGCGCGGGCGGGCGGCGACGTCCGTGAGCACCGCCGTCGCCTCGTCCACGCCGGCGATGCTCGCCGTCATCGTCGCGATCGTCGCGGCCATCGCCGTCGCGTCGCGCTCGAGGGAGGCGATCGTCGTCGTGATCTCCTCGGTGGACCGGGCCGTCTCCTGGGCGAGGTCCTTGACCTCGTTCGCGACGACCGCGAAGCCCTTGCCGGACTCCCCGGCGCGGGCCGCCTCGATCGTCGCGTTGAGGGCCAGGAGCTTGGTCTGGTCGGCGACGCCGCTGATGAGCTTGGTCATGCCGGCGACCCGGCGCAGGCTCTCACCGAGGGCGTCGACGACGTGCTCGGCCTCGCGGGCCTGCTCGACGACGGTGCGGGTCACCGCGTCCGTCGCGGCGACGCGGTCGTCGATCGTGCCGGCGGCCGAGCGGACGGCGTCGACCTGGGAGCGCACCTCGTCGAGGCCGGCGACGACGACGTCCGCGGTGGAGTCGACGACGCCCTGGGCCCGCCGGCGCACCTGCGTCTCCGTGTACTGCTGCTGGGCGAAGCTCGCCTCGAACTGCGCCGCCTGCTCGCGGCGGGCGTCCTCGAGCTCGGAGGCGCTGCGCCGCAACGCCTCCCGTGCGCGGTCGAGCGCGCGGCCGACGTCGCCGAGCTCGTCCCGCCCGGACGGCAGCGGCCGGGCGTCGGTGTCCCCCGCGGCGATCGCCGTGACGGCGTCGAGGGCGAGGGCGACGTCGTCCCGGGTGCGGCGCCAGACGGCGGCGGCGAACCACAGCGCGAGGGCGAGGGCGAGGACGGTGACGGCGAGCACGAGCAGCCGGCGCTCCTGCAGGCCCGCCAGGCGGGCGGCGAGCAGCCGGTCGAGCGCGTCCGCCGCCCCGGGCGTCGCCGCCCGGACGGCCGCGACGGCGTCGTCGACGTCGCGCGGGGCCACGCCGGACAGGTCGCCCGTCGTCGCGACCGCCACCGCGTCCAGGGCGTCGGCGAGCGGCTCGAGCGGCTCGACCGCCGGCGGCAGGGCGGGGTCGGCGCTGCTGGCCACCGCCGTGGCGGCGTCCGCGCGCAGCGCGGCCGCGGCCGACGCGAGCGTGCCGGCGTCCACCGCGCGGG
>JBQGCR010000465.1:0-1650 GCA_052038585.1 Kineosporiaceae bacterium | reverse complement strand
GGCGGCGAGCCCCGCCGCCTGCCGGCGCGGCCCGCCCGGGTGGACGGGGCCGGTCGACCCCGTGCGGGGGTCGCCGACCGGTGGCTCCTCGAGGACGGTCGGGCCGGCGTCGTGGCCGGGGGACGTCGTCGTCCGCCCGATCACCTCGCGGCTCACGCGGACCCGGCCTCAGGTCACGAGCCGTCGTCGGGAGGCGGCCCAGACGATGCCCGCCGTCGCCGCGGCGCCGACGCCGACGGCCGTCGCCAGCGCCGCCGGGGCGGCGGGGTGGTGCAGCAGGCCGGGGTGCGGGTCGGCCGGGCCGCGGGCCGGCGCGGCGAAGCGTCCGGCGACGCGGCTGCGCAGCGTCGTCGGGTGGTCGAAGCGCAGCACCGGCCAGCCACGGGCGAGCGCCTCGCGGCGCAGCGCGCGGTCGGGGTTGACGGCGACGGGGTGCCCGACGGCGGCGAGCATCGGCAGGTCGGTCGCGCTGTCGCTGTAGGCCCAGCAGTCGGCGAGGTCGTACCCCGCCTCGGCCGCGACCTCCGCGAGCGCGACGGCCTTCTCCTGACCGTAGACGTAGCGCTCGACCTCGCCGGTGTACCGGCCCTCGCGCACGACCATCCGGGTCGCGACGACGCGGTCCGCACCGAGCATCCGGCCGATCGGCTCGACGACCTCCGCGCCGCTGGCGGAGACGATGACGACGTCGCGTCCGGCCTCGCGGTGCTCGGCGATGAGGGCGGTCGCCTCCGTGTAGACGGCCGGCTGGACGATCCGCTCGATCGTCTCCTCGACGATGTCGCGGACCTGCTGGACGTCCCACCCGGCGCACAGGTCCGACAGGTAGCGCCGCATCCGCTCCATCTGGTCGTGGTCGGCGCCGCCGACGAGGTAGACGAACTGGGCGTAGGCGCTGCGCAGGACCGCCCGGCGCGTGATGAGGCCCCCGGCGTAGAACGGCCGGGAGAAGGCCAGGGCGCTGGAGCGGGCGATGATCGTCTTGTCGAGGTCGAAGAACGCCGCGCTGCGCCGGCTCGCGGGGGGCACGCCGCCAGCATAGGCCGGGGCGTCGGGAAGGGACCTGTTCTCGGGGGGCGACCCTGTGCGGTCGCTGTGCGTCATACCGGGGTCGCGACGAGCCGGGCGTCGGTCGCCGTGGTGTGCGGAGCGTGACGAAGGACGCGAGGAAACGGTGACACGACGTCGCGAAGCAGTTGCCTTGCGGCCGGGAGCGGGTACAGACTGACGCCGCCGGCCTTCGGGCCGTGCTGATCTGGTCCGACTCCTCCCCCCCGAGCCGGACCGGAAGACGGCCCCCGCTCCCCCCCAGCGGGGGCCGTCGCCGTTTGCGCCCGTTCCCGCGGCCCGGACTCGCCCTCCACAGGCCCGGTCCGGGCCCCGTCGTCCACAGGCCGGCGTCCGGCGGCGCTCCCGCCCTCCGCCCGCGGTCCACGCTGCTGCCGGCGGGACCCGACCGTGGCCCGCCGGGAGGAGCGGGTCATGGCGCGCAGGGTCCTGCCGGCACCGTCCGGCCCGGGTGCGGCGCCGGACGCGGCGTCCGGTCCGGCGGTGCTCCTCGTCGGGACGGACGAGGACGTCGCCGCCGAGTGCCGGGCCGCGGCCGCGGCGGCCGGTGTCGGGCTCGCCGAGCGGGCCGGGCCGCCGGAC
>JBQGCR010000464.1:0-2320 GCA_052038585.1 Kineosporiaceae bacterium | reverse complement strand
GGCCGGCCCGCCGCGATCGTCGACGTCACCCCCGCCGCCGTCGCGGACCTCGCCCTGCGGCCCGGGGACCCGGTGTGGCTGCGCGTCCCGGCGACCGAGGTGATCGCTTACCCCGAGCCGCAGTTCGCCTCACCTGGTGCGCCGTCCCGAGACGGTGCTTGACTGGCGCGTCGAGCGCGGGGCGGTGGGGCTCCCGGGGAGGCGGGGCCTGTGGTCGTCGGTGCGCAGCGGGTGGACGCCTCGCCGCGGTGGTCCCGCGCGGTCGGTGTCCTCGTCGCCGTCGCGGCGCTCTACGTGCTCGCGGGGCAGGCCCGGCCCGACCTGAGGACGGGCCCCCAGGCGACGCTCGCGGTGGCCCTCATCGCGGGGGTGACGACGGCGTTCGTCGTCGTCGTCGACCGCCGCCGCCTGCCCGGCTACCTCGCGGCCGTCGCGCTGCTGGCCGTCGCGATCCGGCTGCCCCGGTCCGGGCCGGCGCTGTTGCAGGCGGTGGTGATCGCCGGAGCGGGCGTGGCGTCCCTGCTCCTGTACCGGCGGCTCGTCGGGCCGGCCACCGGCGTGGACCTCGCCCGCCGCCGCAGCGTGCGCGTCCTCGTCACCGCCGGGCTGGCCGCAGCGGCGCTCAACGCGCTGACGCTGGCCGCGCTCCTGCCCGCGGCCCAGGCGGCCGGCCTGCTGCCGCCGGCCCTCGTGCTGCCCGCGGACTTCGTCCTCGGGACGCGGCTCGCCGCCCAGGTCAGCGGGATCGTCACGCTGACCCCGCTCGTCCTGCTCGTGCTGCGGGCCGGATGGCGCTCCTGGCCCCTGCGGTCCCGCGCGGAGGTGATCGTCTGCGCCGCAGTGCTTCTCGGAGTGGGGAACGTCGGGTCGCTGCTCGGGGAGCTGGTGGCCGCCGCGGAGCTCGCCGCCGTCGTCGCCCTGGCCCACGTGCTCCGGGCCGTCCTGCGCGAGGGCGTGCTGGCCGCCGCGGTGCTCACCCCCGTGCTCGCCGTCGTCGCCGCCCTGCTGCTCGCTCCCGACGCGTCGACGGTGACGACGACGCACGCCCAGACGCTCGGGACGGTCGTCGCCCAGGTCTGCGGGGTCGTCGCGGCGGTGGCGGCCTGGACCGTGTGCGGTGTCGTGCTCGAGCGGGACGCCGCGGTCCGCAGCCGGCACGCCGACCTCGAGAGCCGGGTGGCCCGCGGCGAGGCGCGGCTGGCCGCCGCCCTCTCGGGCCTGCCCGACCCGGTGGTCCTCGCGGCCCCGGCCGGTCCCGGGGCGACGGTGGACGGCGCCGAGGCGGTCCCGAGCCTTCGGGTGACGTACGTCAGCGGGGCCGCCGAGGCGTGGGGCCTGCGCGAGGGGCAGGACCTCACGGCCCGGCTCGCGACGTCCGAGGCGCGCGCCCTCGAGCGGCTCCTCGACGACGCCTGGCGCTCGGGGGCCCCGGTCGTCGTCGACGACCTCTTCGTCTCGTCCGGACCGGGGCGCCCGGACGACCGGCACGTGGACCTCCGCGCGGTGCGGAACGGGGACGAGCTGATCGTGTCGTGGAGGGACGTCACGGCCCGGCACCGCTACGAGGCCGACCTCGCCCGCAGGGCCGCGCACGACGACCTGACCGGGCTGGGCAACCGCATCCTGCTGACAGACCGGATCGACGTCGCGCTCGGGGAGCTCGCGCGCGCCGAGGGTGTCGTCGCCGTCCTCTACCTCGACCTCGACAAGTTCAAGGACGTCAACGACAGCTGGGGCCACGCCGCCGGTGACGCCGTGCTGCAGGCGGTCGCGGAGCGGATCCGCAGCACCCTGCGGGAGGTGGACACCGCGGCCCGGATCTCGGGGGACGAGTTCGCGGTCGTCGCGCGGGTGCACGACGCGCTGGACGCCACGGCGCTCGCGCAGCGCCTGCACGACGCGGTCCTCGCCCCGATCGTGCTGCCCGCCGGACGGGTCGAGATCGCGCCGAGCATCGGCGTGACGACGTCGGACCGGCCGGGGGCGGACGTCGAGTCGCTCCTGCGGGAGGCGGACCTAGCGATGTACCAGGCCAAGCGGCTGGGCCGCCCCTGGGAGGTCTTCGACGCCGACCTCCAGCGGCGCGCCCACGCCCGGCTCGTCGTGCAGGACGACCTGCGGACGGCCCTGCGCGAGGGCTGGTTCCGCCTCGTGTACCAGCCCGTGCTCGACCTCGGCAGCCGGCGCGTCGTCGGCGTCGAGGCCCTGCTGCGCATGGAGCACCCCGACCGCGGGCTCGTCGCCCCGGCCGCCTTCATCGACGTCGCGGAGAGCACCGACCTCATCGTCCCTATCGGGGCCTGGGTGCTCAAGCAGGCGT
>JBQGCR010000463.1:0-15028 GCA_052038585.1 Kineosporiaceae bacterium | reverse complement strand
GCGGTCCGGGCGTGGCCGAGGAGGGCCGCGACGCCGACGGCGGCGACGGTCCAGCCGGTCGCGACGACGACGAGGTCCGGGCCCGTCGCGGCCAGACTCGCGCCGGCGACGGCGACGAGCAGCCCCGCGGCGTAGCCGGCGGTGCGCCGGCCCTCGAGGAGGCGGGCCGAGAAGGCCGCGCAGACCGCGCCGACCCCGGTGACGAGGGCGAGCAGCAGCGCGGCGACCGGGTCGCGCAGGACGCCGGCGACGAGAGCGACGAGGGTTGCGCCGCAGGCGAGCCCGAGGGCCGCGGCGAGCGCGCTGAGGGGACGGAGGATCGGCACGACCCGCAGCATACACGAACTGTGTTTCGTGAATAGCGTGTGTTGCTTACGTCACACTGACGATCATCGTCCGGGGCTGAAGATCTCCACGAGCTCGTCGACGAGGCGTCCGGCCTCGGCCGGGTGCCGGAACGGCTGGCCGGGGACGATCTTGTACGTGTTGCGCCGGCCGACCCGCGTGCGCTCGACGTACCCGCCGGTCACGAGGTCGGCGATGATGAGCTGGGCCGCCCGCTCGGTGATGCCGACGCGGGCCGCGATGTCACGCATCCGGGCGTCCGGGTCGCGGGCGACCGTGAGGAACACGTGGCCGTGGTTGCTGAGGAACGTCCACCCGGGTGCCCCGTTGTCGCGCGACATGGGGGGCAGGATAACCAAGGCTGGCACGATGCACCGGTGACCTCGGACCCTGCCGCGCCGCCGCACGAGCTGGTCCGCGCCGAGGAGCCTGCCGGCACGACGGCGCTGCGGGTCCGGCGGACCGCCCGGGGGGACGTCCTCGAGCTCGTCGTCGACGGCGTCTTCGCCATGGACTCGGCCCACGTGGCGACCGAGGAGGCGCTCGCCCGGCTCGCCCTGGACCGGGTGCCGGGCGCTCACGGGCTGCACGTCGTCGTCGGCGGTCTCGGCCTCGGCTACACCGCCGCGACGGCGCTCGCCGACCCGCGGGTCACGGCGTGCACGGTCGTCGAGCTCTCCGCGGCGCTCGTCGGCTGGGCCCGCGACGGCCTCGTGCCGGTGGCGTCGGCGGTGCTCGCCGACCCGCGCTGCGCGGTGAGCGTCGGGGACGTCGCCGTCGTCGTCCCCGCGCTCGCCCCGGAGTCGGTCGACGCGGTGCTCCTCGACGTCGACAACGGCCCGGACTTCCTCGTGCACACCGCGAACGCCGGCCTCTACACCCCCGCGCTGCTCACCGGGTGCGCGAGGGCGCTGCGCGCCGCAGGGGTGCTCGCGGTGTGGTCGGCCGACCGGTCGCCCGCGCTCGCGACGGCGCTCGGCGCGCACGTCGGCCCCTGCGAGGAGGTCGTCCTGCCGGTCGAGCGCGACGGACGGACCTTCGACTACGCGCTCTACCTCGCCCGACGGGCCTGAGCGGCCCGACCGACCCCTAGAAGCGGAAGCCGCGCAGGACGCCCTGGAGCGCGCTCGCCACCTCGCCGACGGCCGAGCCGGACGCCTGCGTCGAGCCGGCCGCCTGCCGTGCCTCCCCCGAGGTGCCGGCGAGCCGGTCGAGGCTGCGCGAGATGGACTCCGCACCGCCGGCGACGGACGTGATGTCCCCGGTCATCTGCGACGTCGTCGCCGCCTGCTCCTCGACGGCGGCGGCGATCGTCGCCTGCATCTCGTTGACCTGCCGGACGATGCCGGAGATCTCCTCGAGGGCGTGGGTCGCCTCGCGCGCGGTCTGCTGGATGCCGACGACCTTCGAGGCGATGGACTCGGTGGCCTTGCCCGTCTGCTGGGCGAGGTCCTTGACCTCGCTCGCGACGACGGCGAAGCCCTTGCCCGCCTCGCCCGCCCGGGCGGCCTCGATCGTCGCGTTGAGCGCGAGGAGGTTGGTCTGCTCGGCGATCGAGGTGATCGTCCGGACGATCTCGTCGATCTCGGTGCCGGCCGCCTCGAGCCGGGCGACGGTGTCCCCGGTGCGCTGCGCCGTCTCGACGGCGCTGTCGGCGATCCGGGCCGCCTGCCCGGCGCTGGCGGAGATCTCCGAGATCGAGGCCGTCATCTCCTCGGCCGCCCCCGCGACGGTGACGACGCGGGCCCCGAGCTCGGCGGTCGTCGCGCCGACCGCCGCGGCCTCCTCGTCGGTGCTCGAGACGGCCGCGGACATCTGCGCCGTCGTCGAGCCGAGCTCGGCCGAGGCGGCGGTGAGCCGCTCGCTGCACGCGGCGACGTCGGCCAGCGCGGTCGACATCCGGGCGGCGAACCGGTTGAACGCCGCTGCGGCGCGGCCGATCTCGTCGGAGGTGGCGTCGTCCGCGCGCTGGGTCAGGTCGCCGTCGCCGTCGGCGATCTCGGACAGCCGGCGCTCGAGGGCGCCGAGCGGGCGCAGCGCGCGGCCGGTGACGACGACGACGAGGAGGAGGGCGACGAAGCCGAGGACGGCGCCGGTGAGCAGGCTGCGCTCCACGAGCGCCGTCGCACCGGCGAGCGCCGCCGAGGACGGCAGCGAGACCGCGACGACCCACGTGTCCTGGTCGCCGAGCGGGACGGTCGCCGCGGCGTGGATGGCCGTCTCACCGAGGACGTCGTCGTGGGACTCGTCGACCGACGTGCCCCGGGCACGCGCCGCGTCGGCGAGCCGGGCGAGGCCGGCCGGCGCGGGAGCGGCCACGTCGTCGGCGACGGGCGAGGCGACGACGGCGCCGGACGTGCTCACCAGGCTCGCGTAGCCGCCGAGCGGCGTGACGTCGCCGAGCGCGGCCTGCAGGTCGTCGAGGGCGATGTCGTACCCGGCGACGCCGAGGACGCGCCCGTCCTCGACGACGGGGGCGACGACCGACGTCATGAGCACGTCCTTGCCGCCGATCGGGTAGACGTACGGGTCGAGCACCTTCGTGCGGCCCGAGTCCCGGCTGAGCAGGTAGTAGTCGCCCGCGCCGGGGGTCTCGTAGTCGACGAGGGCCTCGACGGTGATCGTGCCGCTCGCCCGGTTCCAGTACGGGATGAACCGGCCGGTCGCGTCGCTGCGGGCGGTGCCGGCGTACCGGCCGTCCAGCCCGTCGAACGCCTGCGGCTCCCACGCGGTCCACGCCCCGAGCAGGTCCGGGTGGGTCTCGAGCTGGTCGCGCAGCACGAGGTCAGCGACGTCCCGGTCGGACGCGCCGCTGCGGCGCAGGGCGAGCAGCGTGCTCGCGGTCGACTGCGCGAGCCGCAGCGCGTCGCCGACCCGCGCCTCGACCGTCGAGCGGGTCGTCGCCGCGACCTGCTCGGCGTAGTCGTCGGCCTGCTGCCGCATCGCCGAGCGGGCGGTCACCGCCCCGAGCACGGTGAGGGTGACGACGCTGGTCACGAGGACGGCGGCGACGGCGGCGACGATCGCCCGGCGCACACCCAGGCGCAGGAGGAGGTTCACGGGACCTTGGTCGTCCTTGCGGACCGGACGCTTGAGGACGAAGCACCCGAGTGGCTCAGCCGCTCCAGGTCGGCCGGTCGATGGCGTCGGCCTCGCCGAGCCGGAACCAGTTCGTCCGGTCCGCCCGGGTGGCGCTGTCGAGCGCCCGCAGGTCGGGCAGCCCGTCGTCGGCGAGGACGTCGCGGCGCACGCTCGCGTGGAGCACCCGGCCGACGACGACGTGGCCCGCCCGCGGCGAGGAGCCGTAGGAGTGCACGACGACGAGCCGGCACTCCAGCGCGGCCGGGGACTGGGCGACCCGCGGCGGCCGGACCGTCGTCGAGGGCAGCGGCGTCAGGCCGGCGAGCGCGAGCTCGTCGACGCCCGGCGGCGCGTCGACGCTCGTCGCGTTCGCGGCGTCGCGCAGCCCCCACGGGACGGTGTTGACGACGAACTCCCCCGTCGCCTCGATGTTGCGCAGGCTGTCCTTGCGGCCGACGGAGGTGAACTGGACGAGCGGCGGGTCGGCCGAGGCGACGGTGAAGTACGAGTGCGGCGCGAGGTTGACGACGCCGTCGCGGTCGACCGTGCTCACCCACGCGATCGGCCGCGGCGCGACGAGGCAGTTGAGCAGCGCGTACGTGCGCCGGCCGAGGTCCTGCGCGGAGGACTCCCAGCGCTCGCCCGACGACTCGCTCACCGCGCGACCACGACGTCGGCGGTGTGCCGGACGGCCGCGACCGTGCGGGCGTTCGCCTCGTCCGAGCGCAGGACCCACTCCCGGGCCGCCTCCGGCGTGCGGCCGAAGGCGACGTGCCGGGCGACGAGCTGCTCGACCCGCAGGGCGTCGTCGACGTCCATGTACCAGCAGGCGTCCAGCAGCGGGCGGACCCCGGCCCACTCCCCCTCGTCCAGCAGGAGGTAGTTGCCCTCGACGACGAGGAAGGGCACCTCGCGCGGCACCGCGACGGCGCCGGCCACCGCCTCCTCGAGCTCGCGGTGGAAGGCCGGGGCGTACACGACGGCGTCCTCGCGGGCCCGCAGCCGGCGCAGCAGCGCGACGAAGCCGGCGGCGTCGAAGGTGTCGGGCGCGCCCTTGCGGTCCGCGCGCCCGAGCCGGACGAGCTCGGCCTGGGCGAGGTGGAACCCGTCCATGGGGACGCCGACGACGGCGTCCTCGCCGAACGCGGCCCGCACGGCCGTCACGAGGGCCTCGGTGAGCGTCGACTTGCCCGCGCCCGGTGCACCGGTGACGCCGAGGACGACCCGGCCGCCGTCGTCGCGCGCGCGCCGGGCGAGGTCGACGGCGCGCGCGGCGGCCTCGGCGAGCGTGATCGGCGTCGTCACGAGCGCGGGGTGGGCAGGCCGAGCAGCCGCGGGGTGCGCCGGGCGTACGCGTCGTACGTCGCCCCGAAGCGCTCGCGCAGCCGCTGCTCCTCGACGAGCGCCTTGACGTGGAGCACCGCGCCGAGCCCGGCGAACGCGACGAGCGGCTCGGGGCGGCGGCGCAGCACCGCGGTCCCCGCGGAGGCGAGGAGGAGCCCGGCGTAGACGGGGTTGCGGCTGATCTCGAACGGGCCGTCCGTGCGCAGCCGGGCGCCCTCCGGCGGGTCGACGAAGGGAGTGAGGTCGCGGCCGAGGAAGCGCACGCCCTCCTCGGCGAGCAGCGCGCCGGCGCCGACGAGCAGCGCCGCCGCCGCGACGACCGGGCGGGGCAGGGACCAGCGCGGTGCCCCGGGCCACGCGAGCGCGGCCAGGCACACCCCCTGGGCGGCGGGCAGGACGTCGGTCCGGTGCAGGCGTCGTCGCACGGGGTCAGCCAACCACGCCGCACGTGCCCTGGCGAAGGACGGGGGCGCGGTGAGGATGGGGGGATGACGGACGACGAGGGCTTCCGGGTCGAGCACGACACGATGGGCGAGGTGCGGGTGCCGGCCTCGGCGCTGTGGGCCGCGCAGACGCAGCGGGCGGTGGAGAACTTCCCGATCAGCGGGACCCGGGTGGAGCCGGCGGTCGTCCGGGCGCTCGCCCGGGTCAAGGCCGCCGCGGCCCGGGTCAACGCCGACCTCGGGGTGCTGCCCGCCGACGTCGCCGAGGCCGTCGCCGCCTCGGCGGAGGAGGTCGCGGGCGGCGCGCACGCCGACGCCTTCCCGGTCGACGTCTTCCAGACCGGCAGCGGCACGTCGACGAACATGAACGTCAACGAGGTGCTCGCGGCGCTCGCGACGCGCCGGCTCGGCCGGCCGGTCCACCCGAACGACGAGGTCAACGCCTCCCAGTCGAGCAACGACACCGTCCCCACCGCGGTCCACCTCGCCGCCGCGACGGCGGTCGTCGAGGACCTCGTCCCGGCCCTGCGGGTGCTCGCGGACGCGTTGCGGCGCAAGGCCGCCGGGACGGCCGACGCCGTCAAGGCGGGCCGGACCCACCTCATGGACGCGACGCCCGTGACGCTCGGCCAGGAGCTCGGCGGCTACGCCGCGCAGGTCGAGCGCGGCGTCGAGCGGCTCGAGGCGTGCCTGCCCCGCCTCGCCGAGGTGCCGCTCGGCGGGACGGCCGTCGGCACCGGGATCAACACCCCGCCCGGGTTCGCGGCGGCCGTCGTCGAGCGGCTGCGGGAGTCGACCGGGCTGCCCGTCCGCGAGGCCCGGGACCACTTCGAGGCGCAGGGCGCGCGCGACGGGCTCGTCGAGGTGTCCGGGGTGCTGCGGACCGTCGCGGTGAGCCTGACGAAGATCTGCAACGACCTGCGCTGGATGGGCTCCGGGCCGATGACCGGCCTGGCCGAGGTGCGCCTGCCGGACCTCCAGCCGGGGTCGTCGATCATGCCGGGCAAGGTCAACCCGGTGGTCCCCGAGGCGGTGCTCCAGGTGTGCGCGCAGGTGGTCGGGCACGACGCGACGGTCGCCTGGGCCGGCGCGAGCGGGTCCTTCGAGCTCAACGTCATGGTGCCGGTCATGTCCCGCGCGGTCCTGGAGTCGGTCCGGCTGCTCGCCAACGCCTCCCGGCTGCTCGCGACCCGCACCGTCGACGGCCTGGAGCCGGACCGCGAGCGGATGCGGTTCCTCGCCGAGGCCTCCCCCTCGGTCGTCACCCCGCTCAACCGCGTCATCGGCTACGAGAACGCGGCCAAGGTCGCCAAGCACGCCGTCGCGCACCGGGTCACCGTCCGCCAGGCCGTCCTCGACCTCGGCTTCGTCGAGAACGGCGCCCTCACCGAGCAGCAGCTCGATGCCACCCTCGACGTGACGACGATGACGGCACCCCCCACCTCATGAGAGGTCGAGCGTCCCGCCGACGGCGAGGACGTGCACCCGCGTCGCCGGGGCGGCGGACGCCGCGGCCTCGGCGAACCGGGGGCCGGGCGTCGTCAGCTGCTCGCGCATGACGCGGGCCAGCCCGGCGGGGTGCAGCGTGCCCCAGTGGACCGGGACCGCGTGCGCCGCAGCGACTCTCGCGACGGCCTCGGCGGCCGCAGTGGGATCGAGGTGCCCCGGGCCGAGGTTCGGACCCCAGCCCCACACGGGGACGGCGGCGACGTCGACGACCCCGCGGCGGCCGTGACCGGGCAGCCCGGCCAGCGCGTCGAACAAGCCGGTGTCCCCCGCGAGCCAGGCCGTCGCGGACGCCGTCTCGACGAGGTGGCCGACGCTGGACGCCCTGGGCCCGAACGGTTCCCGGCGCCCGTCGTGCTCGGCGGGGACCGCCGTGACCTCGACCCCGGGCGCCACCTCGGCCCGCTCGCCCGGTGCGAGCTCGACCGCCCCGGGGACGCCGTGGGCGGCGAGGAACGCGGCGGCCCCCGGCGGGACGAGCAGGTGCCGGGCCGGCAGCCGGCGCAGCGTCGGCAGGTCGCAGTGGTCGTGGTGGAGGTGGCTGAGGACGACGGCGTCGACGCCCTCGTCGAGCAGCGCCGCCGCCCGCGCCGGCAGCGGCTCCGCCCGCCGCAGCCCACCGATCCGGTTGCGCAGCAACGGGTCCGCGAGCACGCGGGCGCCACCGGACTCGACGAGGACGGTCGAGTGGCCGAGCCACGCGAGCCTCACGCCGGCCTCACGGCAGCGCCCGGGCGCCCACCCGTTCGAGCCACCGGACGAGCTGGCGGTGCACGGCCTCGGCACCGACGTGCAGCTCCTCCCCCGGCACGCTGCGGTCGAGCAGGTCGGCGTCGACCTCCCAGTCGGCCGGGTGGACGAGCACCGGCAGGTTCTGCCAGCCGCCGAGCCCGCCGTGGCAGCCGACGAGCTCCTCGAACGCGTGCACCTCCTGCGTCGCCGGGTTGACCGTCGAGTGCACGAGCAGGTCCGGCGCCTGAGGCATCGCGGCCACCCGGGCGAGGTCGGCGGCGGCGCGCGGCCCGAACCCCACCAGGGGGTCGCTGCCCTCGACGCGGCCGTCGGAGAGCACCCGGACCCCCGCCCGTCCGACGACGACCGGGCCGCGCTCGCTGTCGGCGAGGAGGAACCCGACGCCCTCGCGCGCGAGCAGGCCGGTGACGAGGCGCGGGAAGCGCTCGCGCAGCTCCTCGAGCCGCAGCCGCCCGGGCAGCCGGGGCCACCACACGAGCCCGAGGTTGCCCGAGCCGACGACGACGACGTCCGGGCGCTCCTGCGGGTCCGCCTGCGCCGCAGGGTCCTTGCCGTAGCCGGACGGCCCGAGGACGACGCCGGCGTCCGCGACGTCGTCGCGCCGGGTGAGCCGGGCCGTCGGACGCGTCGAGCCGAGGACGTCCGAGAGCAGCGCGTTGAGCGGACCCCACGTCTCGGCGTCGTGCGTCGACTCCAGGGTCCGCGACGCCGCGGCGCCGGTGAGCACCCGCACGCACTCCTCCAGGCTCAGCCCGTTGAGCTGCCGGAAGGTCGGCCCCTGGCTCTGGCCGTGGTCGGAGACGACGACGAACCGGTAGGGCCGGTCGCACGCCCCCGCGGCCTGCTCGAGCGTGCCGAGCACGCGGTCGACGCCGGCGAGGGCGTCGAGGCTCTCCGGGCGAGCGACCCCGGCGTGGTGGGCGATCTCGTCGTAGTCGAGGAAGTCGACGTAGACCACCGGCGCCCCGCGCTGCATGTGCTCGACGACGAGCGCGACGTTGAGATCGCGCAGCATCGCGTTCGTCACCCCGCGCAGGGCGACGAACGCCCCGCGCCGGCGCACCCGCGGCTCGATGCCGCGCACCCGCTGCTGGTAACCCTGCCAGAGCTCCTTGACCATCTCGCCGAGCGTGAGCACGAGCGCGCGGGCGAGGACGAACGGCCGGGCGAAGAAGCGCACGTAGTCCCCGCCCGGTCCGAGGCCGTCGCGCTGCCCGGCCCGGCTCATGACGAGCAGGCTCGTCGCCGCGTCCCCGGTGAAGAGGTTGGACACCGAGACCCCGCCGCCCGCGAGCAGGCCGCGCCCGTCGCTCAGGGACGCCTCGATGACCGCCGCGTCGGCCGGACGGTTCGCGACGAGCAGCCGTCCGGACGCCTTGTCGTACCAGCGGAACGCCGGGATCCCCTCGGTCGAGCCGTGGAGCAGCCCCGCCTGGCTCGCCGGCGTCGTCGACGGCACGCGGGCCCACCACGGGCGCATCCGGTGCGACCCCGTGCGGACCCAGCGGGCGAGCGTCGGCAGCGTGCCGGTGACGACGCCGTGCTCGAGCAGCGGGAACGGCATGCCGTCGATCTGGACGACGACGACCCCGGGCGTCGTCGTCCGGCGCGTCCCGTCCGGGTCCCGCCGGGCGCGCGAGCGGGCGCGGCGCAGGACGTCGTCGAGCAGGTAGGAGGAGTCGTTGACCGACAGCGCCCAGCGGACGAGGACGGCGACGAGCGCGACGACGAGCAGCGTGACGAGCACGGCCGACAGGCCGCTCACGGAGAACCCGGGGACGACCCGGAGCGCGCCCCACACGAGGGCGACCTGCCAGACGACGCCGACGAGCAGGACCGCGACGGGGCGCAGGACGCGTCCCGCGAGCCGCAGGAGCGGGCGGGCGAGGATGTCGCCGACGGCGACGACGGCGGCCACCCCGAACGGCGGCCACCAGCCCGTCACGGTGAGGGCGGGCTGGACGAGCGCGGAGACGGCGACGGCGCCCGCGGTGCCGGCGAGGCCCACGACGGCGTCGCGCAGGTCGGCCAGGGTCAGCAGGAGCGGGCGGGGACGGGGCGGCGCACTCACGTCCCGAGCCTAGACGCGCAGCGGGGGCCCCCGCCCCCCCCCCCGCGCCCGGGGGGGCCGGGCCCGGGGCCCGCGTCAGGGGTGAGCCGGCCGGCTCAGTACCAGTTGACCGCCTGGCTGTGCGCCCAGGCGCCGCACGGCGTGCCGTAGACGTCGTCGATGTAGCCCAGGCCCCAGCGGATCTGGGTCACCGGGTTGGTGCGCCAGTCGCTGCCGGCGCTCGACATCTTCGAGCCGGGCAGGGCCTGCGGGATCCCGTACGCCGACGACGTCGGGTTGTCGGCGCGGACCTTCCAGCCGGACTCCTTGGTCCACAGGCTCTCGAGGCAGCGCCACTGGCTGCCGGTCCAGCCGCGCTCGGCGGCCATGGCGCGGCCGACGGACTTCGGGTCGCGCGCGGCGGCCCGGGCGGCGCGCTCGCGCTCGCGCTCCTCGCGGGCCTTCTTCGCGGCCGCCTCGGCGGCGGCCTTGCGCTCGGCGGCGGCCTTCGTGGCGGCGGCCTCGGCCGCGCGGTGGGCGGCGTCGCGGTCGGTGCTGTCGCTCAGCACGGCCGCACCCTGGACGGGCACGCCCCCGATGGTCAGGGCCGGGGCGGCGTCGGCCTCGGCGGGCTCACCGGGCGGCTGGGCCAGGGAGGCGACGACCGCGACGATCGTCACCAGGGCGAGCAGGACGGAGAACAGGCGGACTGCGATCTTCAGGACGGACCCTCTCGAACGCGCACGCCCCACGCCGGCGCACGTGTCGGTCACCCGGGCACGGGCCCGCGGACGCCTGGTGGCGCCCGTGAAGCGTGAGGGCCCGGTGCCCGTCCTGCGGAGCCCCGGTGGACGGGGCGGTGGACCGCTGCGGGCACGGCGCGGATCGGTCCGCGCGGGGTGCTGACTGCATCCACCGTGACAAGATCAACTCGAAAGGGGCAAGTCGCGTGCAGCGTGATGTAACCGTTATGTGACGGCGACCCGGTGAAACGTCACTCTCTGTCCACCCTTGAGAGATAGGTCACCGTTTCACAGGTCCAGACCGTCGATCATCTCCGTGACGAGGGCCGCGACCGGCGACCGCTCGGACCGGGTCAGCGTCACGTGGGCGAAGAGCGGGTGGCCCTTGAGCGCCTCGATGACCGCCGCGACGCCGTCGTGCCGGCCGACGCGGAGGTTGTCGCGCTGCGCGACGTCGTGCGTGAGGACGACCCGGGAGTTCTGCCCGACCCGCGACAGGACGGTGAGCAGGACGTTGCGCTCGAGGGACTGCGCCTCGTCGACGACGACGAACGCGTCGTGCAGGGACCGGCCGCGGATGTGGGTCAGCGGGAGCACCTCGAGCATGCCCCGGTCCATGACCTCCTCGACCACCTCGGTCGACACGAGGGCGCCGAGGGTGTCGAACACCGCCTGCGCCCAGGGCCCCATCTTCTCGCTCTCCGACCCCGGCAGGTACCCCAGGTCCTGGCCGCCGACGGCGTAGAGCGGGCGGAAGACGACGACCTTGCGGTGCTGGCGGCGCTCCATGACCGCCTCGAGCCCGGCGCACAGCGCGAGCGCGGACTTGCCGGTGCCGGCCCGGCCGCCGAGGGAGACGATGCCGATCTCGGGGTCGAGGAGCAGGTCGACGGCGATCCGCTGCTCGGCGCTGCGGCCGTGGACGCCGAACACGTCGCGATCCCCGCGGACGAGCCGCACGCGCTTGTCCGGCGCGACCCGGCCGAGCGCGGAGCCGCGCGGCGAGGTGAGCACGAGGCCGGTGTGGCAGGGCAGCTCGGCGAGGTCGGGCGCCTCGAGCACCTGGTCGCCGTACAGGGACGCCATCTGCTCGGCCGTGAGGTCCGCCTCGACGATGCCGGTCCAGCCCGAGTCGACCGCCTGGCCGGCCCGGTACTCCTCGGCGTCGAGCCCGCACGCGGAGGCCTTGACGCGCATCGGCACGTCCTTGCTCACGACCGTCACCGACCGGCCCTCGGCGGCGAGGTTCTTCGCGACGGCGAGGATCCGGGAGTCGTTGTCGTCGCGGCGCAGCCCCGCCGGGAGCACGCCGAGGTCGGCGTGGTTGAGCTCGACGCGCAGGGTGCCGCCGAGGTCCCCGATCGGCAGGACGGCGTCGAGCCGGCCGTGCTCGAGGCGCAGGTCGTCGAGCAGGCGCAGCGCGGCGCGGGCGAAGTAGCCGAGCTCGGGGTGGTGGCGCTTGCCCTCGAGCTCGGAGATGACGAGGACCGGCAGCACGACCTCGTGCTCGGCGAAGCGCTCGACCGCCTTGGGGTCCGACAGGAGCACCGAGGTGTCCAGGACGAAGGTGCGGGACGGGTCGGCGTTCGTCACGGGCACTCCCCAGGGCCGGCACCCGGGCCGTCCGCCCGGCGATGACGAGACCCTAACGCGCGCAACGCCTCTCGCGCAGGCAGAACACGCGGGGCGCGCTCACGAGCCGAACCGCCGCTCGCGGTCGGCGTACGCGCGCAGCGCGCGCAGGAAGTCCACCTTGCGGAAGTCCGGCCAGAGGGCCTCGCAGAAGTAGTACTCGCTGTGCGCGCTCTGCCACAGCAGGAAGCCCGACAGCCGCTGCTCCCCCGAGGTGCGGATGACGAGCTCGGGGTCGGGCTGGCCCCGCGTGTAGAGGTGCTCGGCGATGTGCTCGACGTCGATGATCTCGGCGAGCTCGTCGATCGTCGTCCCCTGCGCGGCGTGGGCCTGGAGCATCGAGCGGACGGCGTCGCGGATCTCGCGCCGCCCGCCGTAGCCGACGGCGACGTTGACGTGGACGCCGCCGACGTCCCGGGTGCGGTCCTCGAGCTCCTTGAGCGTCGCGGCCAGCGGGTCGGGCAGCAGGTCGAGCGCGCCGACGGGGTGCACCTTCCACTTGCCGGTGCCGGCGATCGAGTCGACGGCGTCCTCGATGATCACCCAGAGGGCCTCGAGCTCGGCCGGCGGGCGACCGAGGTTGTCCGTCGAGAGCAGCCACAGCGTGACGACCTCGACGCCGACCTCGTCGCACCACGTGAGGAACTCGAGGATCTTCGCGGCCCCGGCGCGGTGGCCGGTCGCGGTGTCGGCGCCGTACATCTTCGCCCAGCGCCGGTTGCCGTCGAGGATGACGCCGACGTGCTTGGGAATGGTCCCCGCGGGCAGTGTCCTCAGCAGGCGGCGCGCGTAGGCGTTGTACGCCAGCGACCGCAGGCCCATCCCGACTCCCATGCCTCGTCCGGCTTGCCGCGGCAAACGTACCGCCGCGGGGGCTCGGGTCCGACCGGACGTGCGCCGATGCACACCGCATCGCCACACGGGCTCGGGGGGGTTACGGTAGCGTAGGTTACGGGTACCTCGGGGATGCCACCAGGAAGGAGCCTCACCGATGAAGGACGCCGTGCGCGGTGCCCAGGGCGTGGCCCAGGGTGCGGCCCAGGACGCCGTCGAGACCGTCCGGGACGCCGCCGCCGCCGTCAAGCCGCACCTGCGCGGCTGGCTGCACCTCGGCGCCTTCCCGCTGAGCCTGGCGGCCGGGACCGTCCTCGTCGTCCTCGCGCCGACGACGCAGGCCCGCGTCGCCACCGCGATCTACGCCGTGACGGCGAGCCTGCTCTTCGGCATCTCGGCGCTGTACCACCGCGGCCACTGGGGCCCCCGCGCCGAGGGCGTCCTCAAGCGCTTCGACCACGCGAACATCTTCCTCATCATCGCCGGCACCTACACGCCGTTCACGGTGCTCCTGCTGCCCGAGGGCCCCGCGCGGGTGCTCCTGTGGCTGGTCTGGGGCGGGGCCCTGGCGGGCGTCGCCTTCCGGGTGCTCTGGGTCGGCGCGCCGCGCTGGCTCTACGTGCCGGTCTACCTCGCGCTCGGCTGGGTCGCCGTCGTCTACCTGCCCGAGTTCCTCCACCACGGCGGCGCCGCGACGCTGACGCTCGTCGTCGTCGGCGGGGTGCTCTACACCCTCGGCGGGCTCGTGTACGGGCTCAAGCGGCCCGACCCGAGCCCGCGCTGGTTCGGCTTCCACGAGGTGTTCCACGCGCTGACGATCGCCGCGTTCGTCGTGCACTACGTCGGCGTCAGCCTCGTCGTCTACTCCTCCGGACCGTCCTGAGGCGTCCCGTCCTGAGGGCTGCTGCCAGGCCCCGCGGCCCGCACCTTCTCCACGTGCTCCATCGCGGAGCGCAGGTCGGCGAGCCACGTCTCGGCGTTGTCGCCGACGAGCCGGACGCACCAGGCGAGGGCGTGCGCCCGCGAGCGCGCGACGCCCGCGGCCACGAGGGTGTCGAGCACCCGCCGCTCCGGCTGGCGCAGCCGGGTCATGACCGGCACCGCGAGGTGGGTGAACAGCTCGCGCCGCCCGGCGCACTCGACCCCCCAGGCGACCTTGCGGCCGAAACGGTGCTCGGCCTCCCGCGCGACGCCGATCCGGCGCTCGCGCGTCTCCTCGCGGAACCGGGCGATCCGCCCGGCGACCTGCTCGGCGGCCGCGACGTCGTCGTCACCGTCCTGCGCCGGCGCCGGGACCGTCAGGACGACCGTGATCTCCTCCCGGTCGACGACGACGTCCGCCGGCGTCGCGACCCACTCGGCGGGCAGCCGCTCGCCGAACCAGGCGGCGACGGCCTTCTGCGTGCTCGTGTCTTCGCTCATGCAACGATGATTACTCGCTTACAGCACTTGCGCCAGGGTTTCCGCTACGGGCGGATGACGACGACCGGGCACGCGGCGTGCCGCAGCACCTGCTCCGCCGTGGACCCGAGGACGAGCCCGAGGAAACCGCCCCGCCCGCGGTGCCCGACGACGAGCAGGTCCGCGTGCGTCGACGCCGCGAGGAGCACCGGGGCCGACGGGCCGTGGACGACGTGCCGGTGCACCGGGACCGCCGTCCCGGCGGGGACGACGGCGGCGAGCGTCGCGTCGAGCCGGCGGGCGACCGCCTCCTCGCACTCGGCGTAGGACGGGACGGCGCCGAACGGGTCCTCGACCTCCCGGGCGGCCGAGGAGAGCACCCACGCCCGGACGACGTGGAGCGGGCACCCGCGGCGCGCGGCGTCGTCGAGGGCCCACGTGAGGGCGCGGTCCCCGTCGCCGGAGCCGTCGTGGCCGACGACGAGGCCGCCGGTGATCGGGGGGTCGAACTGCGGCACCTGCGGGACCTCACTCATGCCCGAAGTCTCGACCTCAGGCCGGCTCCTCCGCGCGGCCCTTCGTCCCCGGCGCGGCGACGGGGCGCGCCAGCACCTGGGTCGCGAGCCGTCCGGGGTCGGTCGTCGGGGCGTCGCACGTGAAGCCGCGGCACACGTAGGCGGTGGCGGCGCCCTCGCGCAGGGGGCGGTCGGCGAGCAGCGGGACGCCCGGGGCGTCCGGGACGCCGACGCTGACGACGGCGCCGGGCGCCGTGCCGCGCAGGGCGACGGCGTGCAGGGCGACGCGGCCGGCGTCGTCGTCCCGGCCGGCGACGGCGACCTCGCGCGGTCCGTCGAGGAGCGCCTCGGCGACCGCGAGGCCCCAGCCGAACGCCTGCG